>JAWXTX010000028.1:0-30030 GCA_044433165.1 Ferrimonas sp.
TGGCGTTGTTTCATGGGGATGCTAAACAATGGCCTACAGACGACAGCCTCAATGGTGGCGTTGATGCCATTATTTGCAACCCGCCTTATTTCATGCATGGCGAACGCACTCAAAAGACGGCGCAACGAGCCTTGGCACGCCATCACGATGGCTTAAGCCATCAAGCGCTGTTGGCTATCTACCAACGGCTACTTAGTACAACCGGTTGTGCCAATATGATCTTACCGGACGCCGAAGCACAACTACTGTTAGCGCAATTGCCCCATGTTGGCTTGCATTTACAGCGCCAATGTTTGGTTTCGACCACCGCGCGTAAGCCCGTCCAGCGCCATTTGTTGACCCTTGGGAAGCAAGCCGTGGCAAATGTTGAATCTGAGCACTTGCTGATCCACCGTGATGGGGGCTATAGCCCTGAGTTTCGCATGCTCACTGACCCTTTTTATCTGCATCTTGGAACCACCTCCTGATGAGCTTTTTAGAACTTGATCTTGATCCACGATTAATCAATGCCCTCGCCAAGGCTGGTTACCAAAAACCCACCACCATTCAAACCGCGGTGCTGGAACACGCTTTAGAACAGCGCGACATTATGGCAAATGCCCCAACCGGCACGGGTAAAACCGCGGCATTTTTATTGCCTGCGCTGCAGCATCTGCTCGACTTCCCTCGCCGAGAGCCCGGCCATGCCCGCGTGTTAATCCTCACCCCAACTCGCGAATTGGCAGAGCAAGTTCGTCAATATGGTGAAAAACTGTGCCGCGGCACCGACTTAACCATTGGCGCGATTGTTGGTGGACGAGATTATCAATTAGACGCGGATCTTCTGACCGCTAATTTGGATATCTTGGTAGCGACCCCCGGGCGTTTGGAGTACTACCTGCAAAGTGAGCGCTTTGATCCTCGCCAAGTTGAATTACTGATCATCGACGAAGCCGATCGTATGCTCGATCTGGGCTTTATGCCGGTAGTTCAGATGATTGCCAATGAAGTCCGCTGGCGTAAGCAAACAATGCTGTTTTCAGCCACATTAGAAGGCAGTGGCATTGAGCAGTTTGCCAAAGAACTGCTTAATGATCCCATTCGTTGCGATGCCAAGCCGCCTCGCAGCGAACGTAAAAAAATCAATCAAAACTATTACCGAGCGGACAACCTTGCCCATAAAGATAAAATTTTGATGCGGTTACTGGCTGAGCCAGAATGCGAACGCAGCATTATTTTTGTTCGAACAAAAGATCGCGCCGTGCAACTGAATGGCAAATTGTTTGCGCGTAAAGTTCGCATTGCAGTACTGCAAGGAGACATGGCGCAAGGGCAACGAGACCGTGCGATTGAGCTTTTTAAAGAAGGTAAAGTGCACCATTTAGTGGCCACCGATGTCGCCGCTCGTGGGCTGGATATTGCCGATGTTACTCATGTCATTAATTATGATATGCCACGCAAAGGCGATACCTACCTGCATCGCATTGGCCGTACTGCTCGCGCTGGTGCGAAAGGCAGTGCCATTTCCATTGTCGAAGCCCATGACTTTCCAAGCCTTGAAAAGATTCAGCGCTATGTTGGCGAGCCAATTCGCTACCGAGTGTATGATAATTTGCGCCCGTTAACCCGCGAACCCAAATTTAAAAAGCCCAAAAAAGCGAAAATAACGGCTAAAACAAAACTTAAGAAAGCCAAGAAAAAGAATAAAAAATAAGCGTCATAAATAGGCCCATTTCAATGAGATGGGCCTCATATTATGGTTATGCTTTATTGTCGCTTATTCATGTTTAGGATTTAACGTGAACCCGCCCTCATCGACCAATAACTTAAAAACGATCTTTTGGCCTCAAGATCTGACGCCTCGAATTAACAACAAAACGTTGTTATTTATTGGCCAGCTGTTGTTTTTTCTTATCGCTGGCTTATGCACGACCGAGTTAATGCTAAGCCACTATCGGCAAGATCTCATCAATCAGCTCAGCAACGAACGTTTTGTGGTTTTAAAAAACCTCAATGACCGTTTGAATCATGGTTTACGTCAACAACAACAGGTGTTACAGGCCATTAATTTAATGACTTTAATTGGTCGCGATTTTGATAATGACGACGACCAATTTACCCATACTCAAAGCCAGTTACGTAAGCTGTATTATCAAGGTACGGGGTTTGAGCAACTGTTGCTACTGGATGAGGAGGGCGGCATTCAAGTCAAACGATATAAAGCCGCACTCAGTGCCAATTTTATTCCAGATTTAAGAGCTATTCAGAGCGCCATCCAAGAGCTCACCCATTCTCGGCTTTATGTATCCCCCATCCTCATCGATGAAAAACGTCATCTGAGCTACGTTTGGATGTTATTGCCAACTCAAACTAATGGGCGTGGGATCCACTACTTATTAGCGACCGTAAATCTGCAAGAGATGATGACACTGCTCACTGGAGATTATGAGCTGTATCCTGTTTTTATGTCGGACCAATACGCGCGCTTTATTCCCTTAACGTTAAGTAATGCCGAACCGTTACCAATGGAGAGCTATCAAGAGCTGTGGCCATACATGAATATCGAATCGCAAGGGCAGCATCAGCTCAGTATCGATAAATTACATACGGTATTTCTGCGAGGCAGTTCAAACGGGCTCGATAAAGTCTACTTTTTTTCTACCATCGCCTTAGACAAAGTGCCAATGGTGAGCAAACTTAAAAGGCAGTTTCGCGGCTATTCTTGGATTTTAATTATCAGTTTATGCGCCTTTTTGTATTACCGACGCTACCACCATCAATACATCAAGCTCAGCCATGAAACCATTGATATTGCCGAGCAACTCTACCAAGCAGGGACAGGAACGCTGATCTTTGACCAACACGGTTATTGTATTAGTGCCAACCAGAACATTTGCCATCACCTTGATTGTGCAGAAGAGGCGTTATTAACTCAGCGTTTTTCTCGCCTATTTAGTAGCCATCCCCTACACACCGATATGATTTGGCAGATCATCCGCCACTCTGGTAGTTGGGAAGGCGAACTTCAGCTTGCCCCAAAATCCGATACCACCTTTCGCGTTAGCTTACGTTGTCTCATGCTAGCACAGCTGCCCTTTATTTTATTGCGATTAACAGACAGCCCTCGCCATCAACGCCAACAAGCTCGCCAGCTCAAGCAATACAAGCAACTAGCAGACAGTGCCAGTGCTTTGGCGCTATTAGATCAAGCCGGCAATATTGTGCTGGTAAACCGCGCCTTAACTCAAATTAGCAATCGCCATACCGGCCAACTACTGGAACAACCTTGGTATCATTTACTGCCTTACTACACTGAAAACCTGCTGTTACCACTGCAATCGCAATTACAAAGCCGAGGCCAATGGCAAGGCCAACTTTGGTTACAACGCAGTGATGGCAGCGTGTGTCGCTGCATCGCCAGTTTGCAGTCCGTTGAGCATCACAGTAATGGCGACGAAGGCTATCGCACCTTAACCTTTACCCCAATAAAAGATAAATTACTCTATAACGATGACGATTTAATGGGGGTAATTAAGCGCCGAGATCTGAGCCAGCAAGTAATGCAACCTTCGGCGTTATTAGTGCTGCAAATTAGTAACAATGGGGTTATTTCAAACTTTTCCGATACCGATCAACTGCTCTATCAGCAACATTTATTGCTCAATCACATCAGTGCGTTATTGCCAGCAGGCGCGTTGTTGAACAAAGTCATTAATATTGATGAATTGCAGATTTTATTGCCCTCTTGGGATCATCAGCAAGCCATTCAATTAGCGGCCGAGATGATCAAACATCTTGAACAGATCTCCCTAGAGGTACAGATCACCATTGGGTTAAGCGAAGGCGATGATTGGGACTCGCTGTATTCCGCCAGTTTAATTGCAGTGGAGCGTGCAAAAAACAGTAACCAGCGTTACTGCTTAGCCTATTCTCGCCAGCCAGCAGCAACCTTGGAATAGCCGGTTCATGAGCCAGTTGCAACAACAATTGGCTCAGCAGCCCACCGTTAACGCTTAAAATTGATAAAGCACAGTGGCGGCCAAAACCGTATCGGTACTTTTAGTGCCGCTTACAGGTTCACTGTTGTGCTCGAGGGTATAAGAAAGTTTCAGTGCCAATTCACCGATGAGGTTGGCAGTTAATGCTGTTTCACTGTAACTGATGATCGGCCCATCTATGCCAATATCAGAACCAACGATTTGTTTAAATTCTGCACTTTTAGAAAACTTCCACCAATATTCTGCCTTTACTCGAGCAATGGCATTGGCTTCACTGCCGCTCTCTGGCGAGATGGCTTTATCTAGTTTTTTATAAGAATAGCCCGGGCCGCCTTCGACTTTAAAACGCTGCGTTGGCGCATCAATGAGTTTATAGCCAGCCCCTAAGGCAACATTCACGATGTAATCGTAGCCACTAAACTTATCGATTTGGCCATTAACTACCCCGAAAAAATAATGGCGGCCAGTGGCGGGATAATCAATTTGCCATTCAGCAAAATAGCGCTCAGCAGAGCGCACCCCGCTGTCCTCTGCATACAGCGCTTGTAATTTATAACTGTTTTGCCAATCACCCAGACTTTGATTGGTGTGTACCTTAGCCAAGATATTGGTACTTTCGGTATTACCACGGGTGAGCGTTGCCCCCAATTCCGCGCTCGTCGATAGCGCAGCTTGCGCATTCACCGTGCTCCCTAAAACTAAGAACAGCCCACCACCGATGGTTTTTCCTATACTCGACTTCATTTCCTTAATGCTCCTTACTGACATCCTGTCGATAACGCCGCGTTACAACCTCTCGTAACTCACTATAGCCTGTAATAAATATCGCCATGAACGCGCTTTAGTGTGCCACAGCACTATTTAAATAAAAGGCCGAAAGAACAGTTCAACAGGGCCTATTGCCATCTATTTCTTCCAAAAAATAAAACCCCAGCTCATGCTGGGGTTTTAGCGGAATCACACGAAGAACTTAGCCTTAAAGGTTTACTTTAGGGTCTAACTCACCCGTTTGGTAACGCTTGTACATTGCTTGCAAACTCATTGGCTTAATTTTGCTGCCGTGACCAGCAGAGCCAAAGGCATCGAAGCGATCGATGCAGATCTCAGCCATAGCATCCATTGATGCTTGCATGAACTTACGAGGGTCGAGCTCAGAGGGATGCTCGGCTAAGAAACGACGTACCGCCCCAGTAGAGGCTAAGCGAAGATCGGTATCGATATTCACTTTACGCACCCCATACTTAATGCCTTCTACGATCTCTTCTACCGGTACCCCATAGGTTTCTGGAATTTGGCCACCGTATTGGTTGATGATCTCAAGCCACTTTTGCGGCACAGAGGAGGAACCGTGCATCACCAAATGAGTATCTGGGATCCGCGCGTGGATCTCTTTAATGCGATCCATACGCAGTACTTCACCAGTAGGCTTTTTCGAGAACTTATAAGCGCCGTGCGAAGTACCAATGGCGATGGCCAATGCATCGACTTTCGTGGCAGACACAAAGCGAGCGGCCTCTTCTGGGTCCGTTAAAAGCTGATCGTGGCTTAAGATCCCCTCAGCGCCAACGCCATCCTCTTCACCGGCCATGCCTGTTTCCAAGCTGCCTAAACAACCGATCTCCCCTTCAACAGAAACCCCGCAAGCGTGTGCAAATGCCACCGTACGCTGGGTTACTTGCACGTTATAGCCGTAATCTGCTGGCGTTTTACCGTCTTCACGTAAAGAGCCATCCATCATAACTGAGCTAAACCCCATTTGAATGGAGCGTTGGCACACATCCGGTGACGTGCCGTGATCTTGGTGAATGCACACCGGCACATCTGGGTATTGCTCTAATGCTGCAGTCATTAAATAACGCAGAAATTGAGGGCGAGCGTATTTTCGTGCTCCAGCAGAGGCTTGTACAATTACTGGCGAATTGGTGTGCTCAGCCGCTTGCATAATCGCACGCATCTGCTCAAGGTTGTTCACGTTAAACGCAGGCACACCGTAGCTGTATTCCGCTGCGTGGTCGAGTAGCTGCCGTAAAGAGATCAAGGCCATAATAGGGCTCCGTGCTATTTTATTGAGTTCACAAACAAAGTGGGCATTAGCCCACTTTGTACATTCCGTTTGGTGACATGGCTTACGAAAACGTGCTTATTGGGCGGCACGCTTAGTGAGCATGTCTACCGCCGGTAACGTTTTCCCTTCAAGGAATTCCAAGAAAGCACCACCACCGGTTGAGATATAAGAAACTTTATCGGCAATGCCATATTTATCTACGGCTGCCAAAGTATCACCACCGCCAGCAATAGAAAATGCCGACGATTCTGCAATGGCTTGAGCAATACGCGCAGTGCCTTGGCCAAATTGATCGAACTCAAACACCCCTACTGGGCCGTTCCAAACGATGGTACCAGCGTTCTTCAGTATTTCAGCCAACGCTTCAGCGCTGTCTGGCCCGATGTCGAAGATCATATCTTCTGCACTGGTCTGCGCTACTGGTTTTAGCGTGGCCGTCGCATCTTCGGCAAATTTATCAGCAACAACAACGTCGGTTGGTACTGGAATATCGCCCCCACGAGCCTGCGCATCTGCCGTCAGTTTTTTTGCCTGCTCAATCAAATCGGCTTCGTACAACGATTTACCCACTGGGAAACCAGCTGCTGCAATAAAGGTGTTGGCAATGCCACCACCAACAACCAATTGATCCACTTTCTGCGCCAGTGACTCTAATACCGTCAATTTAGTGGATACTTTTGAACCACCAACAATGGCCACCATTGGGCGGGCAGGGTTATCTAACGCCTTACCTAAAGCATCTAATTCGTTCGCCAGCAATGGGCCAGCGCACGCAATTGGCGCAAACATACCCACGCCATGAGTGGACGCTTGGGCACGGTGAGCCGTACCAAATGCGTCCATCACATAGACATCACACAAAGCCGCGTACGCCTTGGATAATGCCTCATCGTCTTTTTTCTCGCCCACGTTAAAACGTACGTTTTCCAATACGGTCAACTCACCGGCTTTTGGCTCAAAACCGTTCAGGTAATTGGTTGCTAAGGTAACGGGCACAGACAACTTGCTTTGTAAGTAATCCACTACTGGCTGCAGTGAAAATTCTGCTTCAACTTGGCCTTCTGTTGGGCGACCTAAGTGCGACATAACCATAACGGTTGCACCCGCTTTGAGTGCCAGTTCAATGGTTGGTAATGAAGCGAGGATACGGGCATCTGAAGTTACTTTGCCTGCTTTTACAGGTACATTTAAGTCTTGACGGATCAGTACTTTTTTACCAGCCAAATCCAGTTCAGTCATCTTTAAAACAGTCATAACGTTCCTTATATTTTTTTACTATTTTTCACGGTCGTCATCGCTAACGCAGTATCTAACATGCGATTGGCAAACCCCCATTCATTGTCACACCAGAGCAACAATTTCACGAGATGGCCATCGGCTACCCGTGTTTGGCTGCCGTCCACCACACATGAGTGGCTGTCGTGATTAAAATCCACCGACACCAATGGAGCTTGAGTATATCCAAGGATCCCCAGCATCTGTTTAGATGCCTGCTCAAGAGTTTGATTTATATGATCAATGTCAACACGTTTGGTTAAAGTTAGCGACAGATCCATGGCCGTAACATTGATGGTAGGTACCCGAACGGCAATGGCTTCAAATTTATTATGCAAATGCGGCAAAATGCGCTCAATGCCACGGGCTAAACGCGTATCAACGGGAATAATGGACTGACTGGCCGCCCGAGTCCGCCGTAAATCATCGTGATAAGCATCAATGACTTGCTGGTCATGCATGGCAGAGTGAATCGTGGTGATCGCACCCCGTTCAATGCCAAAAGCGTTATCTAATAATTGCAGTACGGGAACACTGCAATTTGTGGTGCAAGAAGCATTCGAGACAATTTGCTCGTTACCCGTTAACAGATGGTGGTTAACCCCATAAACAATGGTTGCATCCACCGCGTGATCAGCCGGATTTGAGATCAGCACTTTTTTCGCACCCGCACGCAAATGAGCTTGGCACTGCTCTGCTCGGTTAAAACGGCCCGTGCACTCAAGCACCAGATCAATCCCAAGCTCGCTCCAAGGCAACCGAGCTGGATCCGCCTCAGACAACAATGCAATCGGGTCTTCACCAACAAATAAGGCATTATCGGTATAAGCAACCGGCAGAAAAAAGCGCCCATGGCTGGTGTCGTATTGAGTTAAATGCACCATACCCTCAGGCTTGGCTAACTCATTAATGGCCACCACTTGCATCTGTTGGCGACGTCCCGTTTCATACAACGCACGTAGGGCAGAACGCCCGATGCGCCCATAACCATTGATGGCAACTCGCAGCGTCATCTCACGCCTCAATTAAACGTCAAAACCGCGTTTATTCTAACGTAAGAGATCCGCTAAAGTCTTGGTTCTGCTAGGCTACAGCGCTACTTTAATGCGTATTGCGCCAACCGATGGCCGCATTTGTTACCGATCACCGAGAGAAAGCATGCGGTTAGACCGATTATTAACCCACCACCCACGTTGGAGCCGGCGTCATGTTTTAACGTTATTGCGCCAACAGCAGGTATACGTCAATCAACAAGTGTGTCAAAACCCCTTATTTGAGGTAACCCAATTTGAGCGAGTTGAGGCCGCAGGTGAGCTGATCCAAGCTGGAAAAAACGCTCATTATTGGATGCTGAACAAACCAGCAGGCGTGATTAGTGCCACCAGCGATCCCATCCATCCGGTGGCTTTATCACTGTTGCCGTGTGAACTTCAATCCGAGTTGCACATCGCGGGGCGGCTAGATAAAGCCAGTACAGGACTACTGCTGTTCACAAATGATGGTCGTTGGTCTCGGCGCATTACCGAACCGGCCGAAAAAAAGCCCAAGCAATATTTGGTGACGTTAGCCAACCCCATCGATCCCAATACCGCTGCACGCTTTGCAGAAGGGATCTATTTTGCATACGAAGGGATCACCACCAGCCCTGCCGAGCTTGAACAATTAAGCCGTCATCAGGCACGGCTCACCATCTACGAAGGGCGCTACCACCAAATCAAACGTATGTTTGGCCGTTTTCGTAATCCCGTTATTGGGTTACAACGCTTATCCATGGGCGCCATCCAACTCGATCCCACTTTAAGTGAAGGGCAAGCACGCCCCTTAACGGCTGCTGAAATTGCCTTGGTGTAAGCCATCAGCCATCGGCTTATCTTATCCCATGCGATTTTGCAGTAATCTTAAGACAATGGCGATATACTGCGCGCCCTCTTTTCTATTCTTTAGTTCAATGTGGAGTCCGCATGGTCGAAATCGGTCAATTTAATTCCCTCAAAGTGACCAAACGCAAAAGCTTTGGGGTATACCTTGATGGTGACGACTTGGGCGAGATATTGATGCCCAGTAAATGGGTACCAAACAATATCGAAATCGGTGACAGCCTTTCGGCTTTTGTTTATTTGGACTCCGAAGATCAACTGATTGCAACCACGCAACGCCCAAAGGCACAAGTTGGCCAATTTGCCAGTTTGAAGTGCACCGCCGTTACCCATGTTGGCGCCTTCTTAAATTGGGGCTTAGATAAAGATCTGCTGGTGCCCTTTAACCAGCAAAAAAAGCCATTAGAAGTGGGCCGTTTTTATGTGGTTTACCTCTATTTAGACGACAGCAATCGCATCGCGGCCTCTTGCAAAATTGATCGCTACTTAGATAACGAGGCGCCTCACTATCGACACGGTGAAGCCGTCGAGCTGCTCATCGCGGGCCGCTCTGATCTGGGTTACAAAGTGATTATTAATCACCAGCACTGGGGCGTGGTGTATTACAACAACGTCTTTAAAGAACTAAAGCCCGGTATGCGCATGCCCGGTTTTATTCAAAAAGTACGTCCACAAGGTGGCATCGATGTCAGCATCAATCCACCGGTACACCAACAAGCCGACCAATTATCTGCGCAGATCATCCATTATTTAGAGCAGCAACCACGTGGGTTTGCACCGCTGCATGACAAAAGCGATCCCGACACCATCAAGCGTACTTTCGGGGTCTCAAAAGCGGTCTTTAAACGCGCCATCGGTGGTTTATTCAAAAGTGGTCAAATTACCATCTTGACCAATGGCATTGAGCTAAAGTAACCGGCGCGCTTCTTTTTCTGCTCGCCCTAACCCTGCCAAAGCGTTAGGGCGTTTTGTGAGATCACCATGAGCAGTACCCTGCTGATTTTTATCCCTACGTTTTTGCTGGTCGCCATCAGTCCCGGCCCTTGTATGATGCTAGCGTTAAACTTAGGGCTCAAACTCGGCCTAAGACGCACCATAGCGATGATGCTCGGTGAGCTATGTGGCGTTGCATTGGTCAGTATGGCCGCCGCTTTGGGTGTTGCCACGTTATTATTGGCTGATCCCCAACTGTATTGGCTGCTGAAAATTTGTGGTGGGGGCTACCTTATCTATCTTGGGCTCCAAGGCCTGCGCAGCCATGGCACCATGTTCAACGAGCCAACCAGCGACACGGCCTTCGGCCCACGGGCACTTTGGCTCAAAGGCTTTATCGTTGCTATCGCCAACCCCAAAGGTTGGGCCTTTATGTTGGCGCTGCTGCCCCCTTTTATCGACCATAGCCAGCCGCTATTCCTGCAATTAACGCTGCTGCTCATAAGCATCTTATTGTGCGAATGGCTCAGCATGATGCTGTATGCTAGTGGCGGAAGCCGCTTACGACAGTACCTTCGCCCTCAAAATATCCGTCGTATTGAGCAGCTTTCTGGCGCCTTAATGGTCACTTTAGGGCTCTGGTTGTGGATAAATGGATAGCTTAAAAATAATAAAAACCACGCGGGCGCGTGGTTTTTATTATTTTTAAATAGTAGGAGCAACGCACTTTATAATGCGGCCTTTACCTCAACCAAAGCGTTAGCAACCCCATTATTTACCACTTCCACAAAAGGCGCTTGCGTAATCAATAATGGCTGGTTGATCCCTTCAACTTTCACTGCGGCCCAAACTACATATTTGGCTTTTCCATTGACGTTCTCAGTGGGCGTTGCCAAGAAAAAAGGCACTGGTAACCGCACAATATCAAACTCTTTGCTCATGAGCACTTGGCCACGGGCGTTGGCATCCACAACGGCCACGGTAATGCTGCTGCCTTCAGGCAACAGGGTTTCCTCTTTAAAGGCCACAACCCCACTGACCTGAGTGTATGCGACTTGTTCGGTCTTAGATTCTACCGTCACACAAGCACTCAAAGACAACCCCAATACCAAGGCGGTTAGCATTACACGCAACATTTTATCCAATTCCTTAAGCTAACTAATTCAACGCTGCAAGCGCCGCTTATGCAGCCTGTATCATAGCATTATCAAGGCTCTTATGGATGCAGTTCGAAACCCATTAGTACTGAGTTTCGAACTTGCTCACCTTAGCTTTACGCACTCGCGGTCGCCAATCGATGCGCAAAGTAAGCACGAGTATCTTCGATTATCTCTTTGCGTAACAACAGCAGAGCAATTAAGTTCGGGATGGCCATTAAACCATTCACGATGTCTGCCAGCAGCCAGATCATATCCAACTGCAACAAACCCCCAACGGCAACTAACAACACAAAAATACAGCGATAAGGCCAGCGACCACGCTCCCCCATTAAAAAGAGCACCGCGCGCTCACCGTAATAACACCAGCCTAAAATCGTGGTAAACGCAAAAAAGAGCAACGCAATGGTGATAATTTTACTGCCAACCAACTGCGAGAACCCAATGTTCATCGCTTCAGATGTCATCGCCGCACCGGCCAAATCGCCTTGCCACGCACCACTTATAACCAAAGCAAGCCCCGTGAGCATACAAATGATCAAGGTGTCTAAGAGTGGCCCCGTCATGGAAACCAGCCCTTGTTCAACCGGCGAGCCAGTTTTTGCCGCCGCAGCCGCCATTGGTGCACTGCCTAAGCCAGCTTCATTAGAGAAAACTCCACGTGCAATCCCAAATTGAATCGCCATCATCACCGTGGCACCAGCAAAACCACCACCCGCCGCCACTGGGCTGAATGCGCTATCAATAATGAGCCGGATCGCCGCAGGAATGGCCTCAAAATTTAACGCCAATAAGCCAATGCAGGCAATGACGTAGCCAATGGCCATCATCGGTACCAGCATCGTCGCCACTTTCGCAATTCGCTTAATGCCCCCAAGCACAACCCCTGCCACCAACAAGGTTAACAACACCATGGTGACATAAGGCGGTACGCTCAGTGCAATTCGAGCACCATCCACGATGGCATTCACTTGTGGAAAAGTGCCAATACCAAAAAACGCAACCAACAAGGTAAAGGCCGCAAATACCTTAGCAAGCCACATTTTTCCAATGCCATTAGCAATGTAATACATGGGGCCGCCAACCTGCTCACCGCGCTCATCCGTGGTGCGGTATTTTACCGCTAGCATGCATTCAGCGTACTTGGTGGCCATGCCAAAAAAACCCGCCAAAAACATCCAAAACAGCGCCCCTGGTCCGCCTAATTTCACGGCGGTAGCAACCCCTACAATGTTACCGGTACCAATCGTTGCCGCCAGAGCCGTACACAATGCTGAAAAACGTGAGACATCGCCAGCACTATTGTCTTTACGGAACATTAACGCAAAGGCAGTAGGCAGGGTACGAACCTGCATAAATTTGAGTTGAATAGTGAAATAAAGCCCTGTGCCCACCAATAAAATTAACAATGGTGGTCCCCAAATCCAGCTGGAGAAGGTGGCTAATATGGCGTGTAAATCAGACATAAATGGTTTCCTCAAGCATTGATAACAGCAGTACAAGAGGAGAAGCCATGACGGATCGGAGGTTGCATGAATGAGGTCATTCAAATACGCAAGCTAATGGAATAACTGCGACAGCCATCCGTGGATAACGGTGCAAGGGAATAACGGTTATACAGCACAAGATAACGCCATAATACCGACTCTCTGTCCTTTTGCCTGAGCGTTTCACAACAAACCTGAAAGTAAAGTGATCAGTCGTTGCTTGCGCCTTCGGCGTCCAAGTCAATGGAACTCTCCAGAGGCTCGTCCAGTACCAGTCCTTGTCGGCTCAGCCGACGCCTGAAAGATTTACTTCTTCGGCGGGTGTTTAAGCCAATGCGCATTGCATAGCAAGCCACCACTCTCCTGGATACCTTCATCCGAGATTGGGTTCAAAGCCAATGGCAACAAACCCAAAACAAAGCATACCAAATGTAAAAAGCAGCTGTCTTCGCTGCTTTTGTGATCAAGTTGGCATTTCGTTCGATTGCCTAATGCCGAGCTCGGTCGCCCTCAATCTCGTTGTCGCACCAACCCTTCTTGCGTAGCACTGGCAACTAACTGCCCTGCTTGATCAAAGATCTGGCCGCGCACATAGCCGCGAGCATTACTGGTGCTTGGGCAGTCAACGACAAACAGCAACCACTGATCAAACCGCACCGGCCGATGGAACCATAAAGAGTGATCAATTGTAGCCACTTTCACTTGGCCTGAAAGCCAATCGATGCCATGAGGCTTTAACGCGGTGGTTAAAAAATTAAAGTCTGAGGCATAAGACAATAAAAACTGATGCAAACTTTGATCATCGCTCTCCAAGCCCGTTGCCCGCATCCAGATGCTGCGTTGAGGGGTACGATCGGTCAATGTTTCATGGGGATCTTGCGCAATCCGGATCTCAATCGCTTGGTTAGTTAAATACTGATTAACCACAGCAGGTGGTAACCGATCCGTTAAAATGGCGGCCAGTTGGTGCTCATTTGGAAATTGCTCTGGCGCACCAACAGCCGGCATCGATATCTGATGTTCCAAGCCTTTTTCTGGGTTTTGGAACGAAGCAGTCATAAAGAAAATAGGGCGACCATTTTGAATTGCACTGACTCGGCGAGCGCTGAAACTGCCCCCATCGCGCAGGTTTTCCACTTCATAAATTATCGGTTGCGCAATGTCACCTGCACGCAAAAAGTAAGAGTGATAAGAGTGCACTAAACGGCCACTCGGCACTGTCTGCTGTGCCGCAAACAACGCTTGCCCTAACACTTGGCCACCAAATACATGACCAAAACCGAGATCTTGACTATGACCACGAAAGAGTTGCTGCTCCAACTGCTCTAATGTCAGCAATGAGACGAGTTTATCTAAGACTGCCATCATCCTATTTCCTTTTATCACGTCATCTGGCCACTCATACCGTGGATGGGTACGGCGCCGCACTTCAAATAAAAAAGCCACTTAATGCATCGCGTTAAGTGGCTTAAAAACAGTTGCGATTAATCTAAGTCGACGGTGACTCCATCCATAAAGCCACCACCACCGCTACCGCCATTACTTTGCAGCTTAACTGCCAACCGCAAATCATTGGGCGAGTCGGCATGATGCAAGGCATCAGCGTAGCTAATAGCACCACTTTCATAAAGATCAAACAGCGCCTGATCAAAGGTCTGCATCCCTTGTTCACGGCTATTGGCCATGGTTTCTTTCAACAGGTGCATATTGCCTTTAGCAATCAAATCGGCCACGCGTGGGGTATTGATGAGCACCTCAATGGCGACTCGACGGCCATTGCCATCGCGGCGAGGCACCAACTGTTGTGCCATAACAGCACGTAAATTCAACGACAAATCAAACATCAATTGATCGTGTTTGTCTTTGGCCACCAAATGTGAGATCCGCTCTAAGGCTTGGTTGGCGTTATTCGCGTGCAAGGTAGCCATACATAAATGGCCAGTTTCAGCAAACGCTAGGGCAAATTCCATGGTTTCTTGGGAGCGGATCTCGCCCAACAAAATAACATCTGGAGCTTGCCGCAAAGAGCTTTGCAACGCCGCCTCAAAAGACTCGGTATCCAAACCAACTTCACGCTGAGTCACGATGCATTGCGCATGGCTGTGAACAAATTCAATCGGATCTTCAATGGTTAAAATATGGCCGCGACTGTTGCGATTACGGTGGCCGACCATTGCGGCCAACGAGGTGGATTTCCCCGTACCCGTAGCACCAACCATGATCACTAAGCCCCGCTTGGCCATACAGATCTCTTTCATTACCTCAGGTAAGAAAAGCTCTTCCATAGAAGGGATCCGCGTTTGGATGGAGCGCACCACCATTCCTGGGTTGTCGCGTTGCCAAAAGGCTGAGATCCGAAATCGCGCCTGTTCATTTTCACCAGAATAACCAAAATTGGCTTCGCGATGTCTGTGAAAGTTCGCTTTCACGTCTTCGTTCATCAACGTTTCAATCATGGTCAGCACCTGCTGGAAATCCAGAGGCTCATTCCCAATTTTCACCATCTCGCCATCAATTTTGGCACTGGCTGGGAACCCTACGGTGATAAAAAGATCCGACGCATTGCGCTGGATCATCTCATCAAACAGTTGGTGGATGTTCATGCCTTTCCCTTAAAACGAAGACGATTGCTTACCGATTTTACCCATGGCCTCTAAACGAGAGACCAAGCCACGGTTTACTAACGTTTGTAAATTTTGCTCCAACGTTTGCATACCATGCGCCATACCGGTTTGAATGGCCGAGTACATTTGCGCCACTTTATCTTCGCGGATCAAGTTACGAATAGCTGGGGTACCAAGCATGATTTCATGCGCGGCTACACGACCACCGCCCACTTTTTTGCATAACGTTTGCGAGATCACCGCCTGCAGAGACTCAGAGAGCATCGTACGGACCATATCTTTCTCGCCACCGGGGAAGACATCCACAATCCGGTCGATGGTTTTGGCCGCAGAGGTGGTGTGCAAGGTGCCAAACACTAAGTGGCCCGTTTCCGCTGCGGTTAACGCTAAGCGAATGGTTTCTAAGTCACGCAGCTCCCCCACCAAAATGATGTCAGGATCTTCACGCAACGCGCTGCGTAATGCCGCTTCAAAACTGTGCGTATCGCGATGCACTTCCCGTTGGTTGACCAAACAATTTTTAGGTTGGTGAACAAATTCAATCGGGTCTTCAATGGTTAAAATGTGATCATGGCGGCTTTTGTTAATGTGGTCGATCATCGCCGCCAAAGTGGTGGACTTACCTGAACCGGTTGGGCCTGTCACTAAAACTAAGCCGCGCGGATAATCGGCGATATCACGAAAAATCTCTGGCGCCCCTAAATCTTCCAACGACAAAACGGTACTAGGAATGGTACGGAATACCGCGCCAGCACCACGGCTGTGGTTAAAGGCGTTCACCCGGAAGCGCGCTAAGTTCGGCACTTCAAAAGAGAAATCAATCTCGAGGTGCTCTTCGTAATCTTTACGCTGCTTATCGTTCATGATGTCGTACACCAAAGCGTGTACTTGTTTATGATCCAATTCAGGTACGTTGATCTTGCGCACTTCGCCATCGACGCGGATCATCGGTGGCACCCCAGAAGATAGGTGCAGATCCGAGGCATTGTGCTTTACACTAAATGCCAACAGTTCAGTAATTTCCATGTTTTCTACCGGTTCATAACCTTAAGTTAAATATCAATGGCAACCATAGCAGAGCGGCTCATTGAAGCCCATAAAAGAATCGCCAATGCAGCGGCATTGAATCACCGCCCTATGAACAGCATCACATTGATGGCGGTCAGTAAAACCAAACCAGCAGCGATGGTCCAAGAAGCCTATGCGGCTGGGGCTCGCCATTTTGGTGAAAACTATTTGCAAGAAGGGATTGAAAAAATCCAACACTTGCCTGAGCTCACCGAAGCAACTTGGCATTTTATTGGGCCGATACAATCCAATAAAAGTCGCCCTATTGCAGAACATTTTGACTGGGTGCACACCCTGGATCGCTTCAAAATCGCTCAGCGTTTAAACGAACAACGCCCAGCCCACAGCCCGCCATTAAATGTCTGTATTCAGGTTAATATTAGCCAAGAAATGAGCAAATCAGGGGTGGCGCCAGAACAACTGTTACCACTGGCCGAAGCCATCAGTGCTTTACCTCAGCTGCGCTTACGCGGGCTAATGGCCATTCCCGCCGCCACTGAGGACCTTCATCAACAACGGGCCAGCTTTGCGGCACTACGCCAATTATTTGATACGTTACAAAGCCATTATCCCTCGCTTGATACCCTTTCGATGGGCATGAGTGACGATATGGAAGCCGCCATAGCCGAAGGCAGCACCATGGTGCGGATCGGCAGTGCCATTTTTGGCTCAAGGATCTAAATAAGTTAAGGATAATCATCATGACGCACACAACGGATTTTCGCCCTATCGCCTTTATTGGCGCAGGCAACATGACTCGCAGCATCATTGCTGGGCTGGTAACCAGCGGTTACCCCAGCCAGCAGATCTGCGCAACCAATCCAAGTCCCGCCAAATTGAACGCACTAGCGGCACAATATCAGGTGCAGATCAGCGCCGATAACCTTGCCAGTGCTGAAGCCGCAGAGGTCATCGTTTTGGCAGTAAAACCGCAATTGATGGCCACCGTTTGTGCCCAATTAGCCACCTTAGATCTCAGCCAAAAACTGCTGATATCCATTGCTGCAGGGATCACGGCCGAGCGCTTACAACAGCTGCTCGGCCAACCGGTGACCTTAGTACGCACCATGCCCAATACCCCTTCGATGCTGGGACTGGGACTTACCGGTTTATATGCCGCCCCACAAGTAACGCCGGACGACCGCGCGTTTGCCGGCCGGTTAATGGCCGCGGTTGGCGAAATATTGTGGGTTGATGATGAGTCGCAAATTAACGCCGTTATCGCCTGTGCAGGCAGTGCTCCGGCTTACTTTTTTTTATTTATGGAAGCGATGCAACAAGCCGCCTGCGACATGGGCGTTCGCCCAGAAGAAGCACGACTCATGATCCAACAAGCAGCCATTGGTGCTGCCCAAATGGTCAAAGCCAATTCCGAATTGTCTTTGGCCGAGTTGGGCGCTCAAGTGACTTCCAAAGGGGGCACCACTTATGCCGCCTTACAAACCTTTGAACAACACCATCTGCGCCGTACTGTCCACGACGCCATGCAAGCGGCCGTTGCCCGTGCAGAGCAGATGGCTACTGAGTTTTAACCTCCCTAGGATCCACTATGAATGCAATGATTTTCCTGGTTTCCACCTTAGTTAAACTGTACCTAATGGTGGTATTACTGCGCCTGTGGCTGCAAAGTGCCCGCGCGGATTTTTACAACCCTTTTAGCCAATTTGTGGTTAAAGCAACGCAGCCGATTTTGGCACCGATGCGCCGCATACTGCCAGCCATGGGGCCACTGGATACCGCCGCGCTGGTCTTGGCGTTTCTGATTGGTGTGGGCTACTGGTTTATTATTACGGCCATTGCAGGCCAGCTGATTGATCCGATGATGGCGCTCTATTTAGGGCTACTGACGGTACTTAAAGAAGCGGGCATGCTGCTTTTCTGGGTACTATTACTGCGCGCAATTTTAAGCTGGGTATCCCAAGGTCGCAGCCCCATTGAATATGTAATGGGCCAATTAACCGAACCCTTTCTTGCCCCCATACGCCGCCGACTGCCGGATTTAGGAGGCCTAGATCTTTCCGTGCTCGTGCTGTTTATTGTGCTTAATGTCATCAACATTTTATTGAGTGACTACGTGCCAATGTGGGCCCAGATCTAATGGCCGCTGTGCAGCAGCAAGGCAACGAACTGCTGCTTATGTTGTACATTCAGCCCAAAGCAAGCCGCGATGCTTTCGTCGGCTTGCACGGCGAAGAATTGAAGGTAGCCATCACCGCACCACCGGTGGATGGCAAAGCCAATCGCCATTTAATTCAGTTCTTAGCCAAACAGTTTCGGGTAGCCAAAAGCCAAGTGCAGATCGAAAAAGGCCAATTAGGGCGCCATAAACAGATAAGGATTATCGAACCTCGTCAGCTGCCACCGCCTGTGTGCGACTTACTGTAACCCAAGTCGCATTACCACTACACTTGGCAGCAAGTTCGGGTTGTTTACGCTGGCGGAGCAAACGCCCGCCAGCGGCATTTAGGAGAACCACCATGCTACGTGCATTCACGCTCGGAATTATCAGTGCCTTATTGGCTTTTCAGATTCAGGCAGAACAAAAGCTGCAAGTTGGTCAATTCGATATTCATTACAGCACCTTTGCTAGTACCTTTCTCACCCCTGAAATTGCCACGCGCTATGGCATTAAACGCAGCCGCTATAATGGCTTACTGAACATTAGCATTATTGATAGCAAACAAAGTGAGTCGCACCCACACGCCGTTGCCGCGCAGTTAAGCGGCCAAGTTCGAGCCTTAACGGGTACCATTGAACCGCTTGAATTTAAAGAGATCCGTGAAGGCGATGCCATCTACTACTTGGCCCAGTTCGAACACCGCAATCAAGACCAATACCACTTTACGGTTGCGATCCAAACAGCCACAGGCTTAAATACCAAACTGAACTTCAACAAAACCTTCTACGTCGATTAAAGACGCATCGGAGAGCCTGTATTGGCGGCGGAAATGGGCTAAACTGTGCGCCCTATTTTGCCTACAGGTTTTCTTATGCAACAGATTGTTCTTGCCACTGGCAATGCCGGCAAAGTCGCCGAATTTGCCACCCTACTGGCCGATAGCCCTTTCCAAATTGTTCCTCAATCCGATTTTAACGTCACCGATGCCATTGAAAATGGCACCACTTTTGTGGAAAACGCCATCATTAAAGCTCGGCACGCAGCACGGATCACGGGCTTAGCCGCCATTGCGGATGATTCCGGCATTGAAGTCGACGCCTTACAAGGTCAACCGGGGATCCACAGTGCCCGTTATGGTGGCGAGCACGGTAATGCCCAAGCCAACATTGATTTGCTGCTTCGCAATATGACCGGCATTGAGGCTCGCAGTGCCCGTTTTCAATGTGTGCTGGTGTATTTGCGCCACGCCGATGATCCGAGCCCGATCATCGCTCAAGCAAGCTGGGAAGGACGCATCGCACAGCAAGCCAGCGGTGCCGGTGGCCACGGCTACGATCCCATCTTTTTAGTGGGCACCGAACAGCGCAGCGCAGCGGAGCTGTCAGAGCAAGAGAAAAACGCCATCAGCCATCGCGGTAAAGCACTGCAGTTGCTGCTAGCTGGCTTACAAGAGAAAGGCATCCTGTGAAACCATTACCGCCGCTCTCCCTCTACATACACATTCCTTGGTGTGAACAGAAGTGCCCCTATTGCGATTTCAATTCGCACGCGCGCAAAGGTGCAATTCCCGAACAGCAATACATTGATGCGCTCTTAGAGGATTTAGCGGCGGATCTCCCTCTCGCAGGTGAACGGCCAATCCACAGCATCTTTATCGGTGGTGGTACCCCATCGCTGATCTCCCCAGCTGGGATCGCACGGTTATTGGCTGGCACCAAAACATTGTGCCCTTGGGTTGCCGATTGTGAAGTCACCATGGAGGCAAACCCTGGAACATTAGAAGCCGACCGTTTTTTACCCTACCGACAAGCAGGGGTAAATCGCCTCTCCATTGGCGTTCAAAGTTTTCAGCAAGATAAGTTGCAGATCCTCGGTCGTATTCACGGTGCCCAAGAAGCACGCCGAGCCGCACAAGAAGCGCGCAATGCTGGATTTGAACGTTTTAATCTCGATCTCATGCACACCTTGCCAAACCAGCAACCGCAAGACGCCCTGTATGATTTGGCCGAAGCCATTAAATTGGCCCCGCCTCATTTAAGTTGGTACCAATTAACCATTGAAGCCAACACGCAATTTGCTTCAAAGCCACCAGTACTGCCGGATGAAGACACCCAATGGGCTATTTTCGAGCAGGGCAAAGCCATGCTCGAAGCCGCCGGCTATCAGCAATATGAGATCTCCGCGTGGGCAAAACCCGGTTATCAATGTCAGCACAACTTAAATTACTGGCGTTTTGGTGATTATCTCGGTATTGGCTGCGGTGCCCATGGCAAATTAACTCAAGCCGATGGCCGTTTAGTGCGTACCGTAAAAGTAAAGTACCCTAAAGGTTATTTAACTGCTGAACGCGACTTTATGGATCAACAGTATGAGGTACCAAAGGAAGACCAAGCCCTCGAGTACTACATGAATCGGCTGCGTTTATTTGAAGCCATTCCATTAGCGGAATTAGCGCAGCGCACCCAACTTTCGGCTGAGAACGTTGCTAGCCCATTAGTGTGGGCGGAACAACGCCAATTAATTACCCGCACCGCCCAACACGTGCAGTTAACCGATGCCGGCCACCGTTACTTAAATGAGCTACTGGCGCAATTTCTGCCAGATTAAGCGTTATTTCCCGCGCAATCTGCGGTTTGTTTACGCCAGACAAACTTGCTAACGATTCGAATTAACGGGTTATTTGACACCATGCCACTATCGGTCCAGTCCGAAATTAGCATGGAGTGCTTATGACCCGAATCGCCGTAATGGTGGCCGTTGCCTTAAGTGGTAGCTTACTCAGTGGCTGCCAAACGTTAACCTCAACCTCCAACCAGAACCCTCCTGCCATCCAAAGCTTGGATATTGTGAGCAGCAACGAGCTGGCTAATCAGCAAGCCGAAGCCCTCTTTGAAGCGCTCTTCAATGAAAGCGTGATGGCCTCACCGGAATATCAAACTTACTTGGGGCTTAAGAGCAATCAAGACCAATGGGACGACTATAGCCCACAAGGTATTGAGCAAGATCACCAACGTTCTAAAGCGCAATTGGCCCGTTTACTGGCGTTTGACCCAAGCCAATTAACCGGTCAAACCCAAATCAGCTACCAATTACTCAAGCAACGGCTAGAGCACCAAATTGCCACCTATGAATTTCGTTACCATAGCTACCCCGTTACGCAAATGTACGGCTTCCAATCCGGCACGCCCGCTTTTTTAATTAATCAGCACAACATCACCAACGAAGCAGATGCCTTAGCGTACATCAGCCGTTTAAAGGGCATTGAAAAGCGCTTTGCCGATGGCATTGAACAGCTCATGTTGCGTGAACAACAAGGCGTGATCGCCCCTGAATTCACCTTTGATTATGCCCTGAACGACAGCAAAAATGTGATTTCAGGCGCCCCCTTTGATGCTGGCCAAGACAGCCCCTTATGGGCGGACTTTAAAAAGAAAGTAAAGGCACTCAAGTTACCCGAAACGCGCCAACAAGCCTTATTCGCACAGGCCGAAACGGCCTTAACCGAGGAGGTTCAGCGCGGCTACCAACAGCTCATCGCCTTTTTAAGCGCACAGCAACAACGCGCCCAAGGCAACTACGGCAGTTGGCATTTGCCCAATGGCGAAGCGTATTATCAGTTGCGCCTAAAGCAGATGACCACCACCGATCTCAGTGCGGCGCAAATTCACCAATTAGGCTTAGCGGAAGTGGCACGGATCCACGCTGAAATGCAACAAATTATGGATAAGGTTGGCTTTAACGGCGATCTACAAGCCTTTTTTGAGTTTATGCGCACTGATCCGCAATTCTATCTCAGCTCGGATAAAGCCGGTCGCGATCAATATATTGCGCAAGCCACCGCCGTTATTAATGACTTCGAAGCGCGCTTAGATGAGGTCTTTAACATCAAACCCAAAGCGCCGCTTAAAGTAAAACGGGTTGAGCCTTTTAGAGAGAAATCAGCCGGTAAGGCGTTTTATCAGCGCCCAGCTTTGGATGGTAGCCGCCCAGGGGTTTACTATGCCAACCTCTATAAAATGGATGAAATGCCCACTTACCAGCTCGAAGCACTGGCTTTCCATGAAGGGATCCCAGGCCATCATATGCAGTTGGCCATTGCTCAAGAATTACAAGATTTGCCTAAATTTCGCCGGTTAGGGGGCTACACGGCGTATTCTGAAGGTTGGGGGCTGTACAGCGAATATTTACCTAAGGAGATGGGTTATTACCAAGATCCTTACAGCGATTTTGGCCGCTTAGCCATGGAGTTGTGGCGCGCTTGTCGCTTAGTGGTGGATACCGGCATTCACCAGCAGCGCTGGAGCCGAGAACAAGCCATTGATTATTTGGCGACGAACACCCCAAACCCTCATGGGGATGTGGTTAAGGCCATTGAGCGCTATTTTGTGATGCCCGGCCAAGCAACCGCCTATATGGTGGGCATGCTCCGCATTTTAGAGCTGCGTCAGCAGGCAAAAAATCAATTAGGCGATAAGTTTAGTTTGCCTCATTTTCACGATGCCATCTTAGCCAATGGCCCTGTGCCTTTAGATGTATTAGAGCAACAAGTGGATCAGTACATTTTAATCAATCTATAGCGTAACGCGTTCGCCGCTCATGGCTTGTTATGCATGAGCGGCACCTAAGGCTTAATTCAGATCATCCTCAAACAGCAAATCGGCGTTTAAACCTTGTTCGCAGATCTGCTCTTTTAAACGCGCTAAACCTTCCACTTGAATTTGCCGCACACGCTCACGGGTTAGCCCAATTTCAGCCCCTACCTCCTCTAACGTCAAAGCCTTAAAACCCAACAACCCAAAGCGGCGCACCAACACGTCTCGCTGTTTGTCTGTTAACGCATTGAGCCAACGCTCTAATGCCGCTTTGAGATCCAGATCTTGCACTTGTAATTCAGGGGCATGCTGGTCTTCGGCGGCCATCATATCTAGCAAAACATTGTCACTGTCATTGCCTAATGGAATATCAATCGAAGTAATTTTTTCATTGAGCTTCAAGATTTTTTTAACGTTCTCTGCCGGTACACCTAACGCATCGGCAATCTCATCGGCACTGGGATCGTGATCCAGATGATGAGCTAACTCCCGCGAAGTCCGCAGATACACATTCAGCTCTTTAATCACATGTATCGGCAAACGAATGGTGCGGGATTGATTCATGATAGCCCGTTCAATGGTTTGCCGAATCCACCAAGTGGCATAGGTTGAAAAGCGAAAGCCACGTTCAGGATCAAACTTCTCAACCGCTCGGATCAATCCCAAATTGCCCTCTTCGATGAGATCCAGCAGCGCCAGCCCCCGATTGTTATAGCGGCGAGCAATTTTAACCACCAACCGTAAATTAGACTCGATCATCCGCTGCCGCGATTTATGGCAACCGGTTTGCGAACGCCGCGAGAAGTAGATCTCTTCGTCGGCACTTAACAGAGGGGAAAAACCAATTTCATTTAAGTAGATTTGAGTGGCATCCAACGAAGCAGACGACGCCAGTGCGTCGTCTGCTTGGAACGGCTCAGAATGGGTGCGGCTAAGAAGATGAGCAGAATGCTTTGCAGCCATGGGTCGGTCTCCTACTTCGTGGGTATATGCCCAACGGGGTGAACCTTCCTTGAGTTAATACGGGTTATTTTTTAGGCAAATGTTTCAATGGATCAACCGGTTTGCCTTTATAACGGATCTCAAAATGCAGCATATTACGTGACGCATCAGTATCGCCAACTTCAGCAATAATTTGCCCTGCACTGATGAAATCTTTCTCCTTTACTAAAATACGCCGATTATGAGCATAGGCGCTGAGGTAATCTTCGCTATGTTTAATGATAACCAATTGCCCTAATCCGCGAAGCGCATTACCGGCATACACCACTCGACCAACCGCAGTACTGCGTACTGGTGTTCCTGCAGGTGCTGCAATATCAAGGCCTTTGCTGCCATGCTCCGTGGTACTAAAGCCACGGAGCAATTGCCCCTCTAATGGCCACTGCCAAGACGCTACTCGGTCTGGCAACTGCTCCGATAGCGCCGCTTCATTCACATCCGCAACAGGTATCGCTGGGGTCGCTACCGTTGTTGCTGGTGGTGCAGGCGGCGTAGGCGCGGCAACATTCACCACCTGACTGGCGCTGGTCGCATCAACAACAGTAATACTGGAACCTTCATGAGCAACCAATGGCGGCGTATCAACAACCGTCACTGCCACGTTTGACGGCGTCACAGCTGGTGTCACCACCGCTGTCTGAGTTAATGCCGGTGTAACCACACTGGTATTCGGTGCCAATGTGGGAGCAGGCACCACTTGTGTAACGGTAATCACATCAGCGCCGGATTCCGATCCGCTTGGCTGCAGGTGACTGGGTGATACGGTCGTTGGTGGTAACGGGCTTGGCGCCAACACCACCACATTATCGGTTAACGTTGGCGCCGTCGATTCTGCCAAAGTGGGGCCAACCAGTGCCGGAATGGTATTGGTTGGGCCAACTAACCCTGATGTTGTGCCAGTCGTCACGGTGCCAGTGTTGTATACCACGGTATTGGTAACGGCCTCGGCCATACCACTCCCTGCTATCGCTGGTGCCCCCCCAGTAGTAGTAGGTAACGGTGAGACAGGCGTTGTGACGACCACGGTTTCTGCGTTTGCCCAATCGTGGCCGTCGCTTGGCGTAGGGATGGGCACAGGTAACGGCAGCGGTAATGGCGTGGCGGTTGTCGATAGTACCGGCGCGGTTACCACATAATGCGGCTCTGGCAAAGTCGCGGACGATGGCGCTAATACTGAGGTTAAACCACTATTGTTACTATCATAGGTTGGCGAATAAGTGGTCTGGATGACACCCGATGTAGGCGCGGAGAGTGGCAATGAGGTATTCGCTTGATAAGCAGAGCTTGACGGCGAAAGGGTAGCAAATTGCTGAGCATTACCGGTTAGCGATAAGCGTTGCCCCGGATAGATGGTATATTCTCTATCCAGCTGATTTAAACGCGCTAAATAACGGTAATCTTGGCCTGCTGCGAACGCAATGGCATAGAGCGTATCGCCCGGTTGCACCACATGGTGATCGCGGTGCCAATAGCTGCTCAGTACTTCGGTAACCCGATTAGTATCCACCACTTCAACAGGTGCGGGCGTAACGAGAGTCTGGCTACATGCGGTAAGCCCCATTACGGCAAAAGCCACGGCTAATGGCATTAACCACAGCCGTTCTAACTGCTTAGTCAAACTATTGTGTCTCCCCTGCAATTAAAGGCACAAAACGCACGTTTTCAATGTATTGTCGCTCAAAGTTATCGCCGTAACGGCGAATTAAACAAAGCTGCTGCTGTTCGGCACCAAGGGGGATAATCAAACATCCCCCATCGCTTAATTGGGCTAATAATGGTGCTGGCACTTCCGCGGCAGCGGCGGTCACAATGATCCCCGCAAAAGGTGCTCGCCCAGGCCAGCCCAAACAGCCATCACCGTATTTAAAGGCCACATTATACAAATCTAACTGTTTAAGCTGCCGACGAGCTCGCAATTGCAAGCTTTTGATCCGCTCCATCGTGCACACTTGCGGCAATAATTGCGCCAGAATGGCCGTTTGATAACCACTGCCAGTGCCAATTTCAAGGATCGGACCCGCCGTCGATAACTCTTGCAACAAGAGTTCGCTCATGCGCGCGACCATGTAAGGCTGTGATAGTGTTTGCCCAGCCCCGATAGGAAGGGCAATATTTTCCCAAGCACGGGCCCGCAATGCCTCATCCACAAACAGCGGTCTAGGGGTGGTCATCATGGCCTGCAAGACGCGCTCATCTCGGATCCCTTGCTGCTGTAGCAGCTGAATCAAACGCGTGCCGTAGCTTGGAATGGCGGCTATCACAGTTGCGCAACCCAAGTCGCTAATGGCGCCAGTTGTTCGTGGGCCGTCAAGTCGACTTTTAGCGGTGTAATGGTGGCATAGCCATTAGCAATGGCATCAAAATCCGTCCCTTCACCGGCATCTTGTTCACTGCCTGGCGGGCCAACCCAATACACCGTGCGTCCTGCGGGATCGAGCATTGGAACCATTGCTTCAGCCGCGTGGCGGGCCCCTAAGCGAGTTACTTTAATGCCTTTGATCTGCGCTAAAGGCAGATCCGGCACATTGATGTTTAAAATCCGATCCTTGGGTAATGGGTGATTATGTAGCCCAGCCACCACTTTACAGACGATGGCCGCGGCACTGTCATAATGCTTTAATTCGTGGCCACACAACGACACAGCGATGGTTGGCAAGCCAAGGTGACGGCCTTCCATCGCAGCCGCTACCGTACCAGAATAGATGGTGTCGTCCCCTAGGTTTGCACCGGCATTAATACCAGAGACCACTAATTGTGCTTCCGGCATCAGTTCACGGATCCCCAATAGAACACAATCGGTCGGGGTGCCCGTGACTTGGTAATAACCGTTTTCAAGCTGCTGCACTCGCAATGGGTTTGTCAGCGTTAGGGAATTTGAGGCGCCAGAGCAATTGCGATCCGGCGCGACCGTCACCACCTCTGCATCGGCTAAGTGTTGCAATGCTTCGGTTAACGCTTTTAATCCTGGAGCATGCACCCCATCATCATTACTGACTAAAATTTTCATGGCTGTCCTTGTCTGCGTTTGGTTGCCACTCTTGGGCGTCTTCGTAGGTCAATAATTCCCGCAGCAAACTGGTGGCAAAAGCACCGGCTGGCAAAATAAATTGTACCCACAACAAATCGCCCTCTTGGCGATAGCTCAATTGCTCGGGGATCAACAGCGCGCGTCGTCGTTCTGGTGTTAAGCGTGCATTTTCAAGGCCTTTACATAGCTCTGGCCACTGCCCGACTTGTTCGGCTTCAAACGCAGCTGCCTCACCTTGCGCAATGGCCGCACCATCGCCCCATAATGGGGCCGATAAGCCAATGTCGTGTGCAGCCAATCGTGCATTCAGAGCGCTGTCCCACTCGGCGGCAATAAAAAAGCTATTGGTTCCAGCCAACATCAAGGCATCGCCTGTTAACGGTTGGGTGCTGTAGGTTGCTAGCCGTTTTGACAACACTTGGTTGAACAAAAAACTGCGGGCAGCGGAGAGGTAAATGCTGCGCTTATTGCGATCTTTAATGCGCTGACCGGCAAACATCGCCGCCGCTTTATCCACGTTACGACCACCATGGCCAAAACGCTGCTCGCCATAATAGTTAGGTACCCCTGCGTGCAGTTTTTCTAAACGCGCCAGCAACAGTTCCATATTGCTTACATCGCTAATGGCGATTTGAAAACGGTTACCTAATAACGCGCCGGTGCGCAGTTTTTTCAGGTTGCGACTGGCGTCGAGAATGGTGAGCTGGGGGCCGTTTAATTCCGTCCAGTTTGGCTCTACTTTACCGGGGATCCGCACACTCAACCATTGTCGAGTAATGCCGTGCTTATCCTTTAAGCCTGCCCAAGATACGTCTCGACTTGGGACACCGGCAAATTTTGCCAGCAAACCGGCAACTTGATGTGTCGTCAGCCCTTTTTTTTCCACATAGATCATGTGGTTTTCCCCTTCGCCATCTGGGCTAAAAGGTAAAATTTCCGTCACTTGAAAATGCTCTGGGGCAACGCGGATCCGCCCTTTTACCGTTGGTTTACCGTACAGGTAATGCCATTCTGGTAGCGGGTATTGGGCTGCAGGCTGCAGCGGTGCGTGTTGTTCAGTCATGAGTGCTCGCTTGGCAAAGCAGGACTACAGCTTCTGCCGCAATGCCTTCTTTACGCCCTGTGAAACCCAGTTGTTCCGTCGTAGTGGCTTTCACGTTCACTTGGTTAACTGCAGCGTCCAGATCTGCAGCAATAATCTCACGCATGGCCTCAATGTGAGGTGCCATTTTAGGTGCTTGGGCAATAATCGTGACATCCAGATTGCCGAGCTGGTAGCCCTGAGCCTGCACTAATTTCATGCAGTGGCGCAACAACTTGCGGCTATCGGCTCCTTTAAAAGCCGGGTCTGTATCGGGAAAATGTTTGCCAATATCCCCTAATGCCATCGCCCCAAGGAGCGCATCGCTGATGGCGTGCAGCACCACATCACCATCGGAGTGCGCCAATAACCCCTGCGGGTAATCAATCGACAAACCACCAATAATAATTGGCCCTTGCCCACCAAATTTATGTACATCAAAGCCATGTCCAATGCGGATCATACGCGCTCCTGTTGGCCCAGATACAGTTGCGCTAAGCGCAGATCATCTGGGTGAGTAATTTTAAGGTTATCGGCTCGGCCAAGCACTAACTGTGGCTGCCAGCCACAAAGCTCCATCGCTGAGGCTTCATCCGTTATTCGGTTATCACCAGCAAATTGAATGAGCGCTTGGCTCAAAGCTTGCGCGGGAAATAGCTGCGGCGTTAAGGCATGCCAAAGATCGGCGCGTTCTACGGTGGCCGTAATATGGCCACTGCCATTACTGCGCTTCATCGTATCGCGTACCGGCATTGCCAAAATAGCGCCTTGGTCACCGCATTGTTGCAGAAGATTATCAATATCTTGAGGATGCAAACAGGGGCGCGCAGCATCGTGCACCAACACCCAGGCCTCGGCTGGTACGGTCGCCAACGCGCATCGAACCGAATCCGCGCGTTCCGCACCGCCTATCACCGGCCGCAATTTAGGGTGTGACGCTTCGGGCAATTGCGCAAAAGCATCATCCTCGGGGCCAATTGCCACGACTACTTCGCTAATGGCCGAATGATTCAAGAGGCATTCAAGGGTATAGGACAGTATCGCGCGACCGTGGATGGTTAAATACTGCTTGGGTTGGACGCTACCCATACGTTTACCCACACCGGCAGCAGGAACAATGGCCACAATCGGCGATAACAGGGGGCTGGACATGCACTCTCCAGAGACTCAGAAATGACAAAATAGATCGCGTTATCTGCGTTGGATAACCAAATGAAACTCTTCGTTGGATTTAATCATCCCCAAATCGCTGCGCGCACGCTCTTCAATCGCTTCGGTGCCAGATTTTAGGTCTTCAATTTCTTGAAACAACACATCATTACGTTTTTGTAGTTCGGCATTGTGTAGCTCTTGCTCAGCAATTTTCTGTGCCAGTGCTTGATTGTCAAACACACTGTTGTTGCCCTCCCACAAGCGATATTGCAACGAGAGCAGCAACACCAGCAATACACACGACAAGATCCGCATTGACGCCACCGTCCAAATATTATTGGTGGGGATCTTGACCTAAGGGGTATCAAAAGAAAAGCAAAAACACCAATAAGCATGGGGAAATGAAAAATTTATTTGGGGCTTGCCTCATTTATTAATGCCGCACCGAGACAGCTCGGTCAAATATCATGCAGGGGGATGGCATGCCAACGGAGTTGAAATGCCGTAAATCGAGACACAAAAAACGCCCCAGCACTGCTGGGGCGTAATCGTCAATAAGCTTAATTTAACGCTTGTGGCTCAGCGCTTACGCC
>JAWXTX010000029.1:0-27508 GCA_044433165.1 Ferrimonas sp.
CTTGTATGCCGCAGAGCGCTCTGGGCCAATAAAAACTCAACTAATGCGCCACGCGATAGGCTTATTGTAAATTTCAATGTTACGACGTATTTGGGTTAATCCACATATTAATTTTTCACTGCGGTTAAGCAGTGGTTTGCTGATTTTTCTCTTGGCCTCTTGGGGATTTGGGTATTTAGAAGAGGGCGTTATTGCTTGCTTAATCATGCCTGCGTTGCTCGTGGGCGGCATTGATTTACCTTCTCGGCAGTGGCACCGCCGCATTGGTTTGGCCATTTTAGGGTACGGCGGTGTTGCAGGGGCCACCGCATGGATAAATTTACAAGCGCCTTTGGGTCTCATTCCTTGGTTTACGGTACTGGGCTTTGTGCTTAGTAGCTGCGCGGCTTTTGGTAATTTAGCCGCGCGCTTGGGGATGGGGGTGATTGTTATGGCTGTGATTGGGATGGCTTCGGCTGAGCTGTATCCATGGTGGCAGTTGGCATTTGGGTATGCTTTAGCAACAGCATGGCTAACCGGTTACAGTGCTTGGTGGTATCGCTTTAGTGGCAATTTGCCACTGCGTTTTGCATTAGCGGCTACGTACCGACATTTGGCAAAGCTATTATTAGAACGTCCAGAGCAATTGCGACATCACCGTTTGCCAGCTCATTTTGATGAGGCTTTGGGGGAGCAATTGGCCACATGTCGGCGCTTGCTCGGCAGTGTGGCAGGGATCGGCTCAGATCAGCCTTTATGGCATTTATTAATGGCTGCAGTGGATTTACAAGAGCGTTTGCAAGCGGTACCGGATCCGATAGTGGCCAGCGAAGTGCTCACCAATAATGTCACATATCCTTGTTATCAGCAGTGGACTCGCAGTGTTGCGGCACGATTGCACCGTATTGCCCGTGATTTGGAGCGTGGCCGACCACTGAGCGATTGCCATTCGATTGAGCACCATACCGACGCATTAATCGCGGCATTGCAACCATTGGTTCAAAACGGTGGCACCCAAGCGATGGTCGCCAGTTATATGATGCACAATGCGCGTCAAATTGAGCGTGTGGCTCAGTCTGCTGCGCCACTGTATCAGCGTGCGATACCACCAGAACAAGCCTTACACCCTTGGCAGCAATGGCGACAAATGATGAATTGGTCGACGCCTGTGATGCGAGGTAGCGTACGAATGGGGTTAATGTTGGGGCTTGGCACAACCATTGGTTTATTGCTGGCACTGGATAATGGCTATTGGATTTTATCGACCATTGTTGTGGTGTGGCAGTCCACCTTTGTTGCGATGCGCAGCCGAGCGTGGCAACGCGTGGCAGGCACTTTTGGTGGCTTGGTATTGTCGATGTTGGCATTAAATTTGGGGGTGAGCGGTGACGAGGCATTGTTGCTAGCGCTGCTGATGGTGCCGGTGACGTTGGCGTGGGTGACGCGACATCATGGTTGGTGTTCGATGGGCATTACCTTAATTTTGATGTTGGCGCTGGAGTATTTTCATTTATTGAGCAACGAAGTGCTGTTCATGAGAATGTTAGATACTTTTATTGGCTGTTTGTTGATTGTGGGGGCTTATCGCTTTTTGTGGCCACAATGGCAAGGTGGGCGTCAGTGGCGTTTACGACAAGATGCGCTAGCGGCAGCGATGAACTATAACCAGCTCATCCTCGCGCGTTTTAGCGGCCAAGAGGTGACGCCAATGGCGTTGGCCTTAGCACGCCGAGATGCTTATGAGCAGGGTATTGCCTTAAACGACAGTTTGAAACAGATGCGCCAAGAGCCGGGATTTGGCACTAACGTGAATAACAGTGCTGCCTTGTTGGCTCTTTATAAAGGGATCACCAGTAATATGAATGCTCTCGTATTGCAGGTAAATCAGGAACAATGTGATCCCCTTGCAGATACGCAGCCACTGAATGATCTCTTTCGTGAGCTGAGTGAGGTGTTTCATCAAGTATGTAAAGGCAATTTGGTGCCTTGGCCTGAGCGAGCATTGGCTGGAGAACAATGGTTATTCCAACGTTTAGAAGATGCTGATCATGACAAAGAAGGCTTTGTTTTGTATCAATTTTCTCTCATGTTGCAGCGACTTCATGGCATTCATCAAATTTTATTGATGCCAGCACCGAGTGGCCAAACCGTCGTGGCTAACAAGGCTAACAAGGCTAACAAGGCTAACAAGGCTAACAAGGCTAACAAGGCGACATTGCCGCATTCCTGACGCTAAAATCGCAAGTGCCATGCAGGGAGAGAGGCTGACTGTTGTGCTTATTACGTTGTTGCTAACCTGCCACTTGGGTGAGTGGCGTGCGTACTTTTCCGGCTTTGAGTTGTGCCAATACTTGTGCTTGGGGGCCGTCGCTGACAAGGCGGCCTTTATCCATGACAATAATTCTATCTACAACATCTAACATGCTAATTTTGTGGGTAATGAGTACGAGAGTTTGCTCGTTTGCTAATTGGCTTAACTGTTCTTTAATGGCGGCTTCAGAGCGGTTGTCCATTGCACTGGTGGGTTCATCCATCAGCAAAACTGCCGGATCGGTTAATAATGCACGTGCAATGGCGATCGCCTGCCGTTGACCACCGGAAAGTTGTTGGCCACCTTCGCCTACTTGTCGGTCTAATCCAGCGGCATCCAAATTGGCAAATTCCATTACACCCGCACGCTTTGCGGCCCGTAATACTGCGCTGTCATCGGTTTGGGGACGTCCCAAAATAATGTTATCGCGAATGCTCCCAAAAAAGAGCCCCGGCTCTTGTGGCACGCTAGCAATATTTCGCCGCAGATCATCCGGATGTAACTGCGATATGTCTGTATCATCGACGCAGATGGTGCCTTGGCTGGGTTGGTAAAGCCCGAGTAACAAGCGCTCTATGGTGGTTTTACCCGAGCCAATGCGGCCAATAATAGCGACTTTTTCTCCCGCTTTAATTTTGAAGCTCAATTCATGCACAGCGGCTTGATGCGCCCCTGGGTAACTCATCGAAACATGGCTAAATGTAATGGCACCTTGCAGTAATGGCCGCTGCAAATAACGTTTACCTTGTGGTTGTTCATCTGGCATTGCCATTAATTGCTGTAAAATCGTAAAGGCACTTTTGGCTTGGTTATAACGCATGCTTAAAGTAGACAATTGCAATAAAGGACCAATGGCTTTACTGCTGATCATGGAGGTGGCGATAAGCCCCCCCATCGTTAGATTACCTTGCGCTATTTGGTAAACACCTAAGATCACAAGGCCAATAGAGGCCAGTTGTTGGCCGCTGCTGGCACTGTTTTGCACCCAATCGGTTAATCGCTTACTTTTTAATCCCCAAAAACTCATGTGTGCAACGGCCTGTTCCCATTTGTATTGCATCTGACCTTGGGCGCCGAACCGTTTTAGTGTTTCTAGGCCACTGAGTGATTCAATTAAAGTGGCATGTTTTTGGCTTGCGAGCTTGGCTCCTTGTTCAACGCTTGTGCGTAATTTGCGTTGCATGAAAAAACTTTGCAGTACCAGTAACAGCACAATCGTAATGGGGATCAGCACTAATGGGCCGGCCATCAGGTAGATAACAAGCAAAAATAGCAGAGCAAAGGGTACATCAATTAAGGTAACGATGGTGGCGGACGTTAAAAAGTCTCGAATAGACTCAAACTCTTGCATATGGCGGGCAAAGGCACCAATGGACACCGGTTTTGCTTCAAGTCGAATGCCCATCACTTTGCTAAATATACGTGAGGACAGCAATAAATCTGATTTTTTACCGGCAAGATCAATAAAGTGGGTGCGTAACATTTTTATGGTGAGATCAAAAAGTAAGACCACAATCACCCCAGTGGCTAATACCCAAAGTGACTCAAAAGCTAAATTAGGCACGACTTTGTCGTAAACCAAGCGCGTAAATAATGGCACCGCCAATGCGAATAAATTAATTAAAATGGACGCAAATAAGACATCTCGATAGATCCGATGTGATTGGCGCAGTGTTGACCAAAACCAGTGGCCGCTGCTATCAGCCAGATCTGCACTGCGTTGATCATGTTGAAACTGGCGTTTAAAGAGAAAGAGATCCCCTCGATATTGGTCTTGCCATTCACTGATAGTGACCCAGCGTTGCCCCATATCAGTTTCAGGCTCAACCAATAACAGTCGTTGTCGCGATTGATCAAAAGCCAAAGCAATGCAGGCACTGCCATCATTGAGCATTAATAAAGCGGGTAAGACGGACTCTGGTAATTGCGCTAATTCATATTGCGTTTGTTGGCTGGTTAATCCGGCACGCTCTGCTGCTTTGGGTAATAAAGGCTCGGTGAGTTTGCCATCAGCCAATGGTAATCCCGCACGAATGGCATCGGCGGAATTGGCCAATCCATACTGACGAGCTAAATACATGAGGCACTGCATTATTGGATCAATCATAAATTTTGTACCTCTTGCCATGTTTCGGACACATTCCCTTGCACGCCATCTACGTGCAGTTCACTAAAACGGGCTAATTGTTCGGAGTCTTCAATATTGGTGGCAAAGGTTAGGATGTTGAAGTTATGGGCAGTTCGACATAGAGAGATCAATAAACTGCGCCGATGTTCACTGTCGAGCTCTTGGCTATAGAGAGTATCGAGTTTGACGTACTTTGGTGGGGGCAGTTCGGCTAAGTACGTGATATTGGTTAAGTACCGGCCAAAATGGTCAATGCCAAAATTGAAACCACATTGGTCAATCAGTTCAATGGCTAATATGGCGTGATCTCGATGACGGTATAAAGCGTCTTCGGAGATCTCAAAAATCAATTGATCAGCCAATTCTGGGTAGGCGTGCATAGTGCGTTTTAGCCAACGAAGATAAGCGCTATCGCGAATGCTGGCGGTGCATAGGTTGAGTGCTAATGGCCGATATTGTTGATGGTTTATCATGTCAATGGCCTGTTCAACGGCATAGCGGTCGAAGGCACAGGTTTGCTGTAGGCTTTCGAGCGCGGGCAAAAAGGCATTGGCGGCGAGCCATTGTTGATCTTGCCGTAATTGGCAAAAAAGCTCGAAGTGTTGTAGATCGCCATTGAGGCTAATGCAGGGTTTGGGGATGAAATGTAATTGTTCGTGAGCAATTGCTTGGTTGATGGTTTTAACCCAATGCTTTCGGCCTAATGCCGGATGTCGTTGTTGATGTTGAATCAACGGTTGGCCACTTGGATGCTGCTGTATTTGAAGGTGCAGCTTATCGACTTGTGCTAATAATTCGCTGCGTTGACTTGGGTGTTGGCTAAATAGCATAGCGATGGTTGCACTGGGGGGCGTTACGCCCAATGGATCGATATTAATGTCGTTTAATAGGGTTTGTAACTGTCGCCCGACGATGCTCAATTCATCTTCATTTATGTCAATAATCAGTAAGATAAATTCAGTGTTGTTAAGACGCGCTATCGTTAATTTTGTGTATTCTGGTATTAATTGCTCGATGTGTTGCTTTAACTGCTGCACGGTAAGGTGATATTGGCGTGGCTCTGCGCAGTAGGGATCCAACGCGGGAATATCCATTAGCACTAAAGCCCCTGGTTGTTGTTGCTGGCACCAAGCGTCTATTTGACTTTCGATAAGCTCCCGATTCCCGATCCCTGAAAGGGGATCGGTATATAAATCTTGTTTTAAGCGTTGCGTTTCCTGAGCTTGTTCGGCGAACAATTTATTAAAGTGCTGAGCAACTACAGCAAATGCTTGTTGTACTTGAGCAAATTCATAGGTGCTGGCCATTTTAGTTGAAGAAATACTGCGAATAGGCCGATGTTGGCTAATGGCATGGCTTTGTGCGCAAATGGCCTTTAATGGGGCAGTGAGACGCCGTAATTGCCAACTTAGTAGGGCAAGCCCAATTGCCATCGTTGCAATAAGCCCGATAAAGCTTTGTTGGATCCAGAGCCAAAGATTATGGTAGGCGGTGCTAGGATCGCTCATTAAGGTAAACTGCGCCAATGGCCGCCATTGCAATTCCAATTGTTGTTCAGCAAGCAGTGTCTCAAACAACCCTAACCGTAATAACCATTGGGGGAACTGCCTTGGCTGTGGACTTTGTTGGCGTTGCCAAATTAATTGACCATCGGGTTTGCGGATCTCTAATGAGGAAAATTGACCCGCATCGAAATAAGCTTGTAGCGTGGCGTCTAATCCACTTATATCCTCCAGCATAATTAATGGTTTAGCGCTAAAAACCATGGCATTAAGGCTCGTGAATAATTGCGCTTGTTGTTGCTGGGCAATAAACGTGCGTTGAGCATGGATTTGAGTGCTGGCCATGATGCCGCTAAGTAACAGTAAACTACCGATAAATAGCACTAATAATTGTCGAAATAGGCTCATTAGTGGCTGCCTTGGTCGGAGAACGGGTGAAAGGGAAGTTGCAATTTGGGGTGTTTTGCTTGGCCTCGATGCAACTGCTGCTGCCAGCGTTGAAATCGGTGGCTTGAGCCTACTTTTTGGGGGAGTTGACGCTTAATGTTTAGCCAAATGTCAGTGGCATTAAAGCTAAAAATAGGGGTAAGATCAGGCCGTTTATCGGCTGGGTAAATATGCGGTGTTAAGTTATCTAATATAAGTGGGATGGCTTGATTTGGCTGGGCATAATAGGCCAGCACAATATGATATTGCTGTTGTTGCTCTGCTTTAACATAAACCAATCGCAATTGTTGGCTACTCATACCCAGTTGATGTAGTGCGGTAAACTTAGCCATTGCAAAATCTTCGCAATCGCCACCGCCAGCGCCAACGAATTCCGCAGTGCTTGCCCAGTAGTCAATTTGGCCCCACATTTGCTCATCGGTCACATTCAAAAAATGGTTTGCCATGGCATTAACCCGTGCGATCTGAGTGTGGGGATCGGCCGTTTTGAGCTGCTCCAAAGCTTGTTGCCACTGCGCTAACCGTTTTTGGGCAGCGGCGCCATAATGGTGGTGCACTTGCTGCCATAGAGCCTCATTGGCTATTAACGGTGAGTGTGAGGCGATAAGTAGCAAAAACATACGAAAGTTAACGGCCATCAAGGCTATTTATGGTCCAGCGCAAGACGGGTTGGGAATGTTTTCTGTGGTAGCGTATTTCAACCCGTCGATTACGCTGGTGTACCGATTCACTATCACCATGATGTTTTAGTTCGTCTTCACCACGATACGTTGCGGCGATCCGATCTGAGCGGATCCCTGCATTGAGCAAGGCTTGTCGGACTTGCTCAACACGTCGCTTAGAAAGCGCTAAGTTATAGCTGTCACTGGCAACTGCACTGGTGTGGCCAACCAAGGTAATCGTCATGCTAGGTTGTGCTTGCAAACGGCTAATGGCATGGCTGACAATCGCTTGCTGATCGGCTCTAATCTGATGTTGATCATTGTTGAAATAGATGATTCCCGGATCAATGAGGGCTAACGTTTGCTGATTGCTGCAACCATTGTTATCGACCTCTGCCCCTTGCGGTGTGTGTAAACATTTATCTCGCTGGGTGATGACTCCATCTAAGTCTTGATCATTTAAATTATTGGTTTGCTTGGCTTGTGGTGGTGGTGGAGCATGCCAATGACAAGCAGATAAGAGTAAGGTGCTGGCTAAGCATGGTAGTATAAGATATTTCATGGTTACCTCCGAGACTCTTGCCATTCAGCCGGTACGGTGATCCGCAGTGCATCGAGCAAGACACCGGTGGCATTAAGCAGACGATATTTGGCTTCCATTTCGGCGTATTCGGCATCGAGGTAAGCTAATTTGGCTTCAAATAATTCATTCTCGGTATTCAACACATCCAACAGAGTGCGTTTGCCGATGTCGAATTGCTTGATATAGGCTGTGACGGTTTGGTTGGCCGCTTCAACGTGTCCTTGTAAAAAACCTAACTGACGGTTGGTAAACTTCCAGGCGTTCCAAGCCAGCCTTGTGCCCTCATCGAGTTGACGTAAGCTGTCATCCCGAATGTCTTTGGCGACAGATAATTGGTATGCCAATCGCTTAACGGCAGCTTGATCTGCAAAACCGTTAAAGAGATCCCAACTGACTCTTAACATGACGTTGAATTCGTCTTGACGGCCTAGGCGACCTGCGGTTTCGTCATCCCAATTTTGCTGTGCTTCGACATACAAATCGGGATAAAAACGGCTTTTTGCTATCTGTTGTTGTGCGTAAGCCGCATCAATATCTTGATGTGCTAGTTGTAAGGTTGGGTTGTTTTTGTGGGCACCTTGCAATGCCTGCTCAAGATCTGAAGGCAGAAAGTTTTGATCAACTTCTGGGCGATCGAGCGTTGTTGGCCAGCGACCCACGACTCGGAAATATTCTTCTTTGGCGTCTTGGTAATTGTTTTCGGCAGCGATGAGATTCGCGTTAGACTCTGCCAGACGGGCGGTCATTTGCGATAGATCTGCTCGGTTACTTAGCCCCTGTTGCTGACGGCGTTGGATATCATCATATTGTTTTTGGTGTTTATTGCGGTTAACTGTAGTGAGCTGTTGGATCTGCTCGGTGAGAATGACACCGAGATAAACCTCAATAACACGCAAAGCCAGATCCTCTGCGTCTGACCAGAGTTTGAAGCGCTGCGCCTCAGCTTCTGCCCGAGTACGGGTGACGTTCTCTTGCACTTCAAAACCCTGGAAAAGGTATTGGCGCAGAGTAATATTGGCATTCCAAGGATCGAAGCGATCATTACCAGTAATGGCAGTGTTATCGTTTTCAAGCCGTTGGTGGCCAATGCCTGCACTGAGTGTCAGGCTGGGCAGGTAGCCACTATAAGCTTCTTTAATCTCTTGACCTCGACTTTGTAATTGATTGAATTCTCGATTAATTAATGGGTTAGTGCTTATTGTATAAGCCACATCTTGCTCTAACGTGCGAACGTCAGCGGTTACGGATCCGCTTAAAATAAGCAACAAGGGGATGGCTGAACTCCATTTCATAGCAACTCCTTGGGTTACAATTCTCTTAGGGCTGTGTGTGAAGCCACACGAATTGGCTTCGTTAAGTAATCCAGAATGGTGCGCTTACCGCTGATGATGTCTACGGACGCAGTCATTCCCGGCATGATCGAAAATTGTTGGTTGTCATTGAGGTAGGTTTCACGAGTGCGGATCCGCACCAGATAAAAAGGGTTGCCTTCTTCGTCGATAACAGTATCGGCACTGATGTGTTCCAATTGGCCGCTTAATCCGCCGTAGCGTGTGAAATCGTAGGCGCTAAATTTCACAATTGAATCAAGGCCTGGGCGTAAAAAAGCGATGTCTTGAGGGGCAATTTTGGCTTCGATTAATAGCTGATCGTTGCTGGGCACAATTTCAATGAGATCGGCGCCGGGTTGAATAACCCCACCAATGGTATTGATATGAATTTTTTGTACGACTCCCGCGACGGGGGAGCGTACTTGAGTCCGCTGCACCTTATCGGCCAAATCGATGCGCCGTTCATCCATTGCGGCCAATTCGCTTTGCACTTGATTAAGCTCGGTTTGTTTATCAATGCGAAAGGCACTGATCGCTTCGTTACGCCGGAATATGGCCTCTTGGGTGCTGGCAGCAAGCCCGGGCAGTTGCAGTTCAACGCTGTTTAATTCTCGAAACGCATCGTTAGTTTGGCGCTCGAGTTTTAATATCTCGACCCGTGATACAACCCCTTCTTCGGCTAGCGGTTGCGTGAGATCGTATTCACTTCGTGCCAGGCGATAGCTACGACGCAGATTATTGGCTCGAGCCTGTGCTTCTAAATAATCTTGCTGGCGCTGTTGTAGTTGTTGTTGAAGTTGCCGAACTTGGTTTCGAATGTTACTGATACTGGCATCAAATTCCGCTTGCTGGCGAGCGATAAGACGTTGTTTATCTTGCGGCCAATGGTCGGGTAAATTCAGCGGTGATGGTTTAATGAGGATGTCATTGTGGGGATTGTCGTCTTCTTGTGGATTCAGCTGTATTGCTTGGAGCTGCGCTTGCAGACGAATAGCTCGGGCTTGTAAATCAAGCTGCTGCTGCTCTCGCTCGCGGAAATCGGCTTGGAAGCGAGTATCATCAATGATCATTAATAACTGGCCAATGGCAACGATTTCTCCCTCTTTTACCATTAGCTGATCAAGCAGCCCGCCTTCTAAGTTTTGCACAACTTGCATTTGCGAGGAGGGGATGACTTTGCCTTGACCGGTGGTGACCGTATCGAGCTGGCTTTGGCTTGCCCAAAATAGAGCGCACAGCAAAAAAAGTAATATGGCCCACAGCAAATAGCGGCCGACTTTAGGCGTATCAATTAATAAGGCCATTTGCGCATCATTAATGAATTCGGCGTCTTGTTTATGGGGTTGAACGCTTTGCTCTGGCGGTGTTCGTGCTTGGGTCATCAACGTCATCCTTGAGTTAACGCACCAAGTGTAGAGCAGAATATTTGGTTAGTTGGGGCTAGAACGTTTCAAATTTATTGTGATATGACCAAATGATAGAGAGATAAATGCATTTGTTTTTGCAGCGGTGTTGCCATCATTGCTGATGGCGCAGGTTACTGGTCGATTGGCTCTGATGGTGGTGAGCCCAGAGTTATAGTAAGGCCAATTGCTTTATCGTATGTGAATGTTATATTTGGGCATTTTGAGGCATTAACTCAGTGGCGCCATCCACCCCATTTAATGTGCGTTTTATTTGGTTAAATCGTTGTTCTTCTTGGGTGGCGCCAGCAAAGCGCCAACCGTGTGTAAGGGCGCAAAGGCCAAGACTGGCATCACAGAGGATGGGATCGATGACTAATTCATCACCGGGGCAGCATTGTTTCAGTAATGGCAACATTATTGCTTCGGGAAGATTGCGATGGTTTGGTTGTGAAGCTTCTAGCCATTGTTGTTGGCGCCATTGTGCTGGGGCTCTGCCTTTTCGAAAGTGAAGTAAATAAAGTGGGATGAATGTGTTATTTGCGCCTAGTTGCTGGCCAAGTCGAAGAGGTCCTAAGCGAAAACCTGCCGCTTGGCCTAATACTTGGATTAGACCTAATTGCTGCTCGGTTACACGAATAAAGCAATCCCTGTCGACTTTTAAGACGCGATAAAGTTGGTTGAATAGTGCGCCAAGCTCTTGTTGTGGTGTTATTTGCAGCCATGCATTGTGCGCAGATCCGAGATTATGTGCTTTGATGTGGGCGCGAACCTGAGATTGTTGAGTCAAGCTAAAAGCAGCTAAACCGACGGAGACTTGGCCCAGTTGCTTGAGCCAAGTTAAAGCAGATTGATGGCAAACATGAAAACTCGACATATAATTTCCTGTGTAAATAAACAGTATTTTGTTATACCAAAAGTCGCATCCTAATGCCTGTTTTTTGCACAGAGATAAGTCAGTTTTCGCCACCCCTTTGTTGTTGTATTAATGTGCGCATATGTTTCGTTATTTTTTTATTTGTTGGTCATAGTGGTTTGCTCGCAGGTTGATGCAGTCGCCATCCATGAGGAAGAGAAATGAAAAATCCCTATTGACTTTGTTCTGGAGTCTCTAGTGATGCCAACTATTTATCAAATAATGGATCTGGATCTCAATTTTAGGCGTTTAAATAACGTGTCAAATTTACGTTGGTAATGGAAAAAATCGGCATTTTCTGGCAGGGTAGGCGGGTTCATTTTTTGTCGATTTTGGGTGTTAAATTGAGGGCATGAAGTTCATGTGCAATAAATGAATTTTCATTGTCATTACTCGAAAATTGTTAACAGTTAGCTGGGTGTGATGTGGTGCTGCTGCTTGGTTTTGTCCTACCTTAACTTTAGTGAAGTTGGTTGCTCCCCAAGCTTTGGGCATTCCCGATGTGGCCACACCAATCCTCCAACTAATAGCCTAATCATTCACCATTCTATCCGCGTTAGCCGCTGAGCGTTTGTTTCAGCCGATGTAAGGAGAGCGCATCATGATCATTAATGAAGTTGTTGATCTTTCGCGATTGCAGTTTGCACTGACCGCGATGTATCACTTCATTTTTGTCCCATTAACATTGGGGCTAGCTTTCTTGCTCGCCATCATGGAATCACTTTATGTGATGACTGGTAAGCAAGTTTATAAAGACATGTGTAAATACTGGGGCAAGCTGTTTGCCATCAACTTTGCACTTGGGGTCACCACTGGTATTACGATGGAGTTCCAGTTCGGTACAAACTGGGCTTACTACTCGCACTATGTGGGTGATATCTTCGGTGCGCCGCTGGCCATTGAAGGTTTGATGGCGTTTTTCTTAGAGTCCACTTTAGTGGGGATGATGTTCTTTGGGTGGGATCGTCTTTCTAAAGTCCAGCACTTGGCGGTAACTTGGCTAGTTGCTTTAGGCTCCAATTTATCGGCTTTGTGGATTCTGGTTGCTAATGGCTGGATGCAAAATCCGGTAGGCAGTGAGTTTAACTACGAAACCATGCGTATGGAGATGGCCTCATTTGGTGAGCTTATCTTCAACCCAGTGGCTCAAGTTAAATTTGTGCACACCGTTGCTTCTGGCTATGTAACAGGGGCAATGTTTGTACTGGCCATCAGCGCGTACTTTATGCTGAAAGGCCGTGATTTAGCCTTTGCTCGCCGTTCGTTCTCGGTCGCCGCGGCGTTTGGTATGGCGTCAATTATCTCGGTATTGATACTGGGCGATGAGTCTGGTTATAAAATGGGCGCGGTGCAGAAGGTAAAACTGGCTGCCGTTGAAGCGGAATTTGAAACGCACCCTGCGCCTGCTCCTTTTACTGCATTTGGGATCCCAAACAGTGAAGAGATGACAGTGGATTATGCCGTACGTATTCCGTATGTCATGGGATTGATTGCGACTCGATCGTTCACTGAGCAAGTGAAAGGCATCCATGATCTGAAAATTGAAAACGAAGCGCGGATCCGCAGTGGGATGCAAGCGTACGCCTTGTTAGAAGGGCTGCGTGCTGGCACCTTGACGGAAGCAGAACGTGCGCGTTATGAGGAGCTTAAGAGCGATTTAGGTTATGGCTTGCTGCTGAAGCGTTACATTGATGATGTGCCGAATGCGAGCGAATTGATGATCATGTCTGCAGTTGATGACACCATTCCTGCGGTTGGTCCACTGTTTTGGACATTCCGTGTGATGGTTGGTATCGGCATGGGACTGTTGCTGCTGATTAGCTTGGCATTCTGGCAGTCTTGTAAGCAGAAAGTGGATGAAAAACGCTGGTTATTAAAGGCGTTATTGTTCGCCTTGCCCGCCCCTTGGCTGGCTATTATGTGTGGCTGGTTTGTGGCGGAATATGGCCGTCAACCTTGGACCATCGCTGAAGTGTTACCTACTTATATGTCGGTTTCGACACTAACGCCTGGGGATCTGTATTTCTCAATTATTGCCATCACACTGTTTTACACAGTGGCCTTGGTAATTGAGATGTTCTTGATGATTCGCTTTGCGCGTTTGGGACCAAGTTCATTAAAAACTGGTCGTTATCACTTTGAATCAAAGAAAGATAGCACGGCGTTTGAGTCGGCATTAGAAGCAGACAATGGCGCGATGAGTGGCACAGATAAGGGGATCCCTAAGCATGTTTGATTATGAAACACTGCGCTTTATTTGGTGGGCGCTGATCGTTGTGTTGTTGGTGGGGTTTGCCCTTACCGATGGTTTTGATATGGGTGTTGGCGCTTTGCTGCCGTTTATCGGTAAAACCGATAATGAACGGCGCGTCATGATTAATACCATTGCCCCTCATTGGGATGGTAACCAAGTTTGGTTGATCACTGCTGGTGGTGCGCTGTTTGCAGCTTGGCCACTGGTGTATGCGGCATCGTTCTCGGGTTTTTACATTGCGATGGTGATCACCTTAGTCGCGTTGTTCTTCCGTCCTATCGGTTTTGATTACCGCTCTAAGATTGAAGATCCTCGCTGGCGCAATGGTTGGGACTGGGGCTTGTTTATTGGTGGGTTCGTGCCACCGGTGATCTTTGGGGTTGCCTTTGGCAATTTATTCCAAGGGGTGCCTTTCTTCTACGATCAGTGGATGCGTAATTTCTACGAGGGCGGCTTCTTTGGTTTGCTTAACCCGTTTGGGTTACTGGCTGGTTTGTTGTCATTTGCGATGATCACCATGCATGGTGCAGTGTGGCTGCAGATGAAAACCGATGGTGCGGTGTATGAGCGTGCGCGTTTAGCCTCGGTTGCCTTTGCGTTTATGGCTGCGGCCTTGTTCATTATTGGTGGTGTTTGGATCAGCCAGTTTATGGATGGTTATGTCATTACTTCGACCATCGATACCATGGCGCCTTCCAACCCGTTAACCAAAACAGTTGAATTGCAAACTGGCGCTTGGATGAACAACTTCTATCAGTACCCAGTGTTGTTTGTTGCGCCGTTATTGGCGGCGGTTATGCCCTTTATGGTGATCTTATTTACTAAAATTCAACGGGCGGGTTGGGCATTCTTATGCTCGGCATTAACGGTAACCGGTGTGATCTTAACCGCGGCATTTACTCTGTTCCCGTTCGTGATGCCATCTTCACTGAATCCTGATCAATCCCTGACTATGTGGGATGCGACTAGCTCAGAGATGACATTGAATGTGATGTTAGTGGCAGCGATTATTTTTGTTCCAATTGTATTGGGCTACACCATTTGGTGCTATTACAAAATGTATGGCCGCATTACCGAGCGTCACATTGAAGACAACAGCAACTCTCTGTATTAAGCAAAGAGCGATTCGAGGAAAAATATATGTGGTATTTCGCATGGTTCTTAGGGGTGCTGTTGGCCTGTGCTTTTGGCATCATTAATGGCCTGTGGCTTGAAGCCCAAGAAAACTTAGACAAAGATACCGACGCTTAATCGGTAACCTAAGTGTTTATTGAACAACGCACCGCATTCGCGGTGCGTTGTGGTTTTTGTGGGGCGTTGCTCCCCCTTATTGGGGGACGCCTGAGATTAAGAGATTTGCCTCAATGAGCTACTTTGCTCGTGGTGGTGGTTTTTGCGGCAAGAGGAATGGTTCTTAGGCACCTCATTGTGGTCGAAGGTGTGCTCCAGTTGAGGGCGTTGGCTGTAAAGCAACTGATAGGCCGTTGGCACGAAAATAAAAGAGAGTACTGTGGTTAATAGGGTGCCACCTGCAATAGCGACAGCAAAAGGTGGCCAAAAACTGCCCCCAGCAAGGATCAGAGGAAGAAAGCCGCCAACGGTGGTTACGGTGGTTGAGCCAATATGGCGGCCACAACGACTTACGGCATCGATTACGGCGTTTTTCTGGCCCTGCTTCGCCTGAGGTTGCTGGGCTAATTCCGCTAAAATGACAATAGCGGCATTAATGGCAAGCCCCATCAGTCCCATTAATCCAATCATCACGGTAAAACCAAAGGGATAACCTGCAACTGCAACTGCTAATAGTCCTAGTCCAACGGATTGGAAGGCGCTGGCTAAGATAATGGCGGTTAAGCGAAAGGAGTTGAACGATAAAGCAATAATGGCGATAAGCGCGATCCCAATAAGCACTACACTGGAAAGCAGTTGTTGTACGGCCAGATCACGCTCGGCGCTTTCACCCCCTACTTCGAGCCTCATGGTCGCGGGCAATTGCCATTGTTCAGCCGCTAGCTGTTGCTGTACTTGGTTGAGTACAGTAGACGGCAAAACCCCATTTTGTAGGTAGGCCATAATGGTATTAACCCGTTCGCCATTGCGCCGTGGAATGTCACTGAGCGCGGGTTCCAGTTCGATTCGGGCCAAAGCCGACAACGGTACCCATTGACCATTGGGCGTTATCAGTTGCAGATTGCCAAGATCGCCACGATTTTGGCGATCTTGTGAGGCTAATTGCACTCGCACCGGAATTTGTTCAGGACCTTCGAGTAAACTGCCGCCGATACTGCCATCAAGTTGTCCGCGGATCTGCGCACTGGCACTGGCCAGTGACAAGCCTACGGCGTGCAACGCCGGTTCATCAAAATGCAGTTTCATTCGGGGCAAATTAGCTAAGAGCAAGCTACGGGTATGGATAACGGCACTTTGTTGTGCCAATACCTGCCGTAGTTGTTCACCGTATTGGCGCAATTGAGGCAGCTCGGTGCCCACCAGCCGTAATTCAACCGGCGCTTTAAATGGGGGGCCTTGTTCCAGTTTGCGGATGATGACCTGTACATCTGGATAGCGCTGGCTCAGTTGTGGTTGTAATTCCGTAATAAGGCGGTTGGCGTGCTGGTAATCATCGGCGCTGATCATGCCTTGTGCAAAATTATCGACCCCTTGCTGAGCGGTGGTCAGGTTGTAGTAAAACGAGGGAACCGTGCGGCCAATTCCCCAAACGGTTTGGCGTATGCCAGGCTGTTGACGAAGCCATTGGTCTAACTCTTGCGTTAATGCCATGGTCGCGCTATGGCTGGCGGCGGCTGGTAGCCATAGCTGGATTTGGAACATATCACGATCGGATGGTGGGAAAAACTGTTCTGGCAATTGGCTGGCGGCAATAAAACCAGTAAGTGGCAGGCAAAACACGACAGCAATTGTGCGTTTCGGGTAATGCAAAGCCCACCGTAAAATACGCTGGCCGAGCGTGGCGATGGGGGCTAATTTGATGCCTTGTTGCCACCAGCGATGGGTAGGCTGAGCCACTAAAAAACGTCCTGCTAGCCCGGCGATCAGGGTATGGGAAAGTGCGTACGAAGCCAGTAGAGCAAAGCTCACAGATAGAGCGATCCCCTCAACAAATTCTCCGGCGGGGCCAGGCATCAAAAAAATGGGCGCAAAGGCCAGCACTGTTGTTAACGTTGACGCTAAGAGTGGTAGCCAAAAATGCTGGAGTGTTTGGCGCACGGCCGTAAAACTATCGAGCCCTTGGCGTTTGCGGTAGCCAATGGCATCCACAATAACAATGGCGTTGTCCACCATTATGCCAAGCGCAACAACTAAGCCGACAACGGACATCTGATGAATTGGCAGGCCATACCAATGCATACAGCTAATGGTAATAAGCAGCGTTAATGGTAACGCTAATGCAACCATGAGTGCAGCGCGCAGCCCAAGGGTGATTAAAAGCACAGCGCTAATTAGCACAAACCCTTGCAGCATACTCATGGCCAATTGCGTTAGGCGAACCTCGGTGTATTGCCGCTGGTTAAAGAGTGTTTCAATCGTGATATTACTGGGTAATTTCCGCTGTAATTGCTGGATAGCCTCAGCAATTCTTGGGTCCCATTGATCTACCCGCACATTAGGTAACATGCGTACCGCCACTAATACCGCAGGCTGGCCATTTACGATGGCTCGATCTTGTTGCAGCGAATTGGCTGTGCGTTCAATGGTCGAAATATCACCAAGGCGCAATTGTTGATTGGTTTCGTTGCCCAGCAACAATTGCCGTAAGCGCTGCAATGAGTTCAGCTCTCCTGCAATTTGTACTTGAGCGCGCACCTCAGGGTTACTGATATTTCCATCTGCTGTTTTCGCATCTGCGGCGGCAATAATTCGCGCGAGTGCATCGGTTGAGAGCCCTAATGCATGAAATTGAGCATCGTTTAATATAACGCTTATTTGTTCGTCGGGCTGACCGTGTATTTTTACGTAATCGGTACCGGTAACACGCCGTAGCTGACTTGCCAATGTTTCACTATATCGCCCGAGCGCTAATAAATCCGGCTCACTCGTACCTTGCCAGCGTATCCCTAAAATTTGAGTAAAAGCGGTTGAGACCTCAGTGTCTAATTTCGGTTCTAGAGCCCCAGCTGGGAAAAAACGTTGCTGTTCCGCCGCGATGCTGCGTATTTTGTGCCACACCAAATCGATGTTGTTGATGTTATCGCGCAGTTCAATGGTGATCCGAGAAAAACCTGGGCGTGAGGACGACTCAATTTTTAATATTTCATCCAAGCTCTCCAGTGCCGATTCGAGCGGTTCACTGATTTGCGCTTCAACGCGCTCGGCGGTGCCGCCCGGGTAGCTGGTAATTAATGCGGCATAGCGCTCACTAAACGCGGGATCTTCCGTTTGTGCTAATTGCTGAAACGCATTACCCCCAGCCACCACAATTAGCGCGATGGCCATAATCATAAAACGAGGATTGGCAACCAAGGTTCGGATCATGGTGCAACCTCAGCAATGTGCACTTGTTGTCCAGCCACTAATGCGGCTAAGCCTTGGATCACCAGTTGTTCGCCGGCATGAATTGCACCTGTGAGCATGGCGAATTGGTCATCACTGTGTAAAATTTGCACATCTCGCCGCTGTAATTGCCACGATTGTTCGTGGGGAACCGCAACCAGCAGGTTCCAGCGCCCACGCTGGCCATTAATCAGAGCCGTTAACGGTACTTTTAGGTGCTTTTCTGCCACATTTTGCTGTAGTTCTAAATAGATAAGATCGCCATCAAGCCAGGCTCCTTGAACTGGCTTATCGGGTAAGTCAAACCGAAATTCCACTGTACGAGAGTGTGGATCAATGGCCGCACTGTGGCCACGGGCAATGGCTGGTAGCTGTTGTTGTTGATAGTGCAGTTGTGCCGCTGCCGATCTCGAGAGATTTGGTTGATGGACGACATCAAATAAAGCAACCGGTACACCAATGTGGGCATCTGCACCTTGGTTTGGCACTAAGGTTAAGCCACTTTGGCCCGCGCCCACCACTTGTCCCGTTGCCAAATTGAGCTGGGAAACCGTACCCGCAAAAGGGGCCTGTAATTGGCTTTTTTGAATACGAAGTTGGTTGGCTTCGAGGGCGGCCTGAACCTGTTGTAATTGTGCTTGTAAACTTTGTTTCTCGGTGGTTAATTCATCGATTTGCTGTTGTGCTTGAAAGCCATTTTGCTGCAATTGTTGCTGGCGGTCATAGGTGCTTTGGTTTAGAGTCAAGCACGCTTTAAGCTGCTCTAAATTCGCTTGTAATTGTTTGGCTTCGGTGTGCAGCAATGAGGTATCTAACTGCGCCAGTAACGCCCCTGCTTGCACTTGTTGGCCAAGGCGAGCATTGACCGTTGCAATCACCCCGGATAATTCAAAGCCTAAATTGGCGGTGTGGCGATGACGTATTTGGCCAACGAGACGATGTTGGCGCAAGTAAGAGGGTAACCATTTTGCGGCTTGGGTTTGTACGCTGACGTTGTTGGAAACCGGTGTTAATACCGCCTTTTCTGGCTGGCAACCGCTTAAAGCGAGGATCCCGAGCCAAAGCAAACCAATACGCATGTGTGATCCAGTTCTCAAAAAACAGTACCGAGCAGTCTAGTCTTATACAAACTGGACTGTCTAGTTTGATTGTTTGAAATTGGTTAAATACGATTGACGTTATGATTACGCCTAAAACCGCTCGCAGTGCTCGTAAGCAACAACAAATGGTGGCAAGTGCCAGCGAGTTATTTATGACCAAAGGGTATGCGGAAACCAGCATGGATGATGTGGCTAAGCACGCCCAAGTCTCCAAGCAAACGGTTTATGCGCACTTTGGCAGTAAAAATGAACTTTTTTGCGTTTGCATTGAACGTAAATGTACGGAAGTGATGGTGCCACTGCCAACGCTGCCGGATAGCGTTGATCTGCGGCCGCAATTGATGGCTTTTTGTATGCAGATAAGTGATGTAATGCAATCGGCAGAGGCCACTTATGTACATCGATTGTGTGTGAGTCAGGGGGCGACACACCCACAATTAGCGCACGTTTTCTATCAATATGGCCCACAACAACTGTGTCAGAGATTAACGCAATTTTTGGAACAGTTAGCCTTGAGGCCACAATGGCAAATTCCAAATCCAGCCTTAGCAGCAGAACAATTATTTATGCTTTTAAAAGGAATGGATGGCATTCGCCGACAATTAGGCATAACACAAGAAACCCAACAGGCACGACAACAGCGTATCGCGCAAGCGTTGGAGCTGTTTTGTCGTGGGTATTGGGCGGCATAATGAATCATTTATCATTGGAGAGTATTTCATGTTGGCAAAATCGATGGCGGCATTAACGCTTGTCGCTAGTGCAAGCGCAATGGCCCAGTCACCGTGGCAGTTCAATCTTTACGGCGTTCTTGGCAGTGAAGGCGATCTGCAGCGAGGAGGCACGTTAAGTGAGCAGCAAGTAGGCGCCAAAATCGCTTATACGCAACCGATGGCGCAAGGGCGGCTCATGGGCGTAAGTTTGAGCATGGATGTTGCTGATTATAATGTTAAAAATGCCACCATTACTGGGCTTGATGATTTGGATCAGCGCCAGCAATATCAGTTGTCTGGCTTTATGATGCAGCCACTTTCTCGCGAATGGTCGCTTGTTGTCAGCCCTTCGTTAAATTGGTCTTATGCAGATGGCGCCAGTTTCAGCGATGGCTTTGGTTGGGGACTGTTAGGTATGGCCAACTACCGTGCGAGTAATACATTACGCTGGGGATTCGCTTTGTCGTACACCAATGACGTTTACGATAACCAATTTGCCCCATTTATTACGGTTGATTGGCAGATCAACGACCAATGGCGTTTATCTAACCCTTTTGAGGCGGGGTTTAATGGCCGTGCGGGGTTAGAGCTTTCTTATAAAGCCAATACGAATCTTGAGTTTGGTTTAGGGGGAGGCTACCGCCAAGAAGAGTTTGCTTTTAAAGATGGCGCAGTCAAACAAGAGCTACCAATGGGTTTTGTACGGATGACTTATAAAATTCGCCCCGGCTTAAATTGGAACTTTATTGCGGGTTATCGCACTGAAGGGGAATTAAAATGGCGAGAAAATGGCCGTACTAATAAAACCGATGTGGATGGCCGTGGGTTGTTGGCGGTATTAGTGAATTTTTAATCCGGTTTGCGTATCGGCTCTCTGTGATGGATGGCGGAGCTAAAACTAAAAACAGCGCCAATTGGCGCTGTTTTTAGTTTTTAGAGGGCGATTGCCAATCACCTTGATGGTGAAAGATAAGCCGACTGCTAGGGCTTTGGTATAAATACCAACCACACCAAAGATTCCCGATCAGTAAAATGGCGGGTGTCATTGAAAAGCCAATGGGCAAATGGATGAGTTGATAGCATTGAATGCCTATGTCGATGCTTACGCTCAGTAGCATCACACCATACCCCCAACGCCATTGTGGCCATAACCAACGATAGCGATGGCGCATGCTCTGCAACCATAAAATTAACACGGCAGGTAGCCCACTGATTAACCCTAAATAAAACAGGGTTTGATTGGGATAAAACAAAGCCAATAGGTCGCTGCCATTACTGCGGCTTGCGCTGGCAAATACCAATAGCAGCCATGTTCTGCTTAACCATAAACAGCAAAGATAAAACCAACGGCTGGGTTTAAACCAGCCGTAATCATTAAGACGATGTAAGGGTAAGCGATGATCCAGCATGAGCGCTCGTTGGTGCAATGGTGGTTGTAGCGTGAGCCAAGGGTTATTGCTTGATATTTAAAAAGCTTTTTTACATGTTTTGGAATGCCCAGCTTAAGAATTGCTTGCGTGTCGACTCATCGGCTTTGATAAACCAATATTGCAGCATACTTTGGGCTTGATCATCGTGCTGTGGGGCAACCGTTTGGGTGGTGTTGAGGTGCTGTACCGCCCAGCCCGTAAAAGCATTGTGAACATCGGCGCCGCTTTCTTGCCACCAGTATTGCAACATTTTCATTGGCTTATTATTGTCCATTTCAGGCGTTTGTGGTGTTTGAGTGGCCGCTGTGGTTAATGCGGTGGCGCTTGCAGCTGTAACGGTTGGTGTAACCGTTCCGCCTGTGGCAACAATGGCAGAATTATTGTTACTTAATTGATTGAAGATCCCTTGTGGTTGGGCATCGGTTAAGGCAACCTCTACCGGTATGTTGCTGCCATTTGAGGTTTGAATTAGCACCTGTGGATCTTGGGCAAACTGGCGTGCCGTTTTGACGTTGTCAATTTCGATGGCTGCTTGCAGTTGGTAGTTTTGATCCGCTTGGGCCTGAAAGGTAACCACAAAGGGTGCCGATTTAATTTTACTGTGACTGTCACCGATATTATCGCGGATCAGATCGTTGTAAACCAAAGCCACTTTATTGGTGCCCACTTGTAAGGGCTCACTGCCGTTATGCGAGAAAAAATTGTTATTCACGTTGTTACCGTTGATGGCGACAAACTCAAATTCAAGCGGGATCTGTAATTCGGCGGCAAATAACGTGGGTGATACGGCAAATAATAGGGCGGCAATGGCCTTATGCATGGTAGCTCCTTGGTGGCGGTTAATCTTTTGTGCGTTCGAGATAAGCAATGCGCTGCTCAATATAACTCATGGCTTGGCGGCACTTTCCTAAGCGTTTTCGAGTATGCAGGATTAAATTTTGTTGGGCGATTTTTTCTGAACCTTGATAGCGCTCAAGCTCATGCTCTAATGCATCGGCTTTGTGCTCAAGTTGCTGTTCCCAGTTTTGATGCTTTTTTAGCTCTTGATAGAGCTGGTGGCTTGATTGCATAACAGACTGGGCGATCCATTGATACTCTCCCTGTGGCTTCGACTGTTTTCGCTTAAATTCGGTTTGTTGCAAGCCACGGGTAATGGTGTGGGTATTCTCCATGGCCTGCAATAATGCTTGGTAGCGATTAGTAAAGCGCTGACAGGCCAGTGCGAGCGTGTCGCTGTGGGCTTCAAGTTGAACCAGTTGTTGAATTTGTGCCAAATCGCGCTTGAGCACCTGAATGCATTCATCAAGAGTGGCACCGTGGTGCTCAAATAATTGATCATGAAAGCGGCTGCGGTTTGCTAACCATTTTTTATCGTGCGCAGACAGGGCGCGATCATGGCATTGGACTTTTTCTTCAAGCTCAGCCAATCGCTGTTGCAGTTTATTAAGCAGCAATTGGTTGTGCGAATTCATAACCAAGCACCCCAAGCCAGTTTGGCAGCCAATGCCATAACCATAGTAATAAACACTGGCCGTACAAAACGCCCGCCAAAACGAATGGCTGAATGCGCCCCTAGCCATGCGCCCGCCATAATGGCACTGCCCATGATGATCCCTAAGGTGAAATTAACGTGGCCAAGTGCAATAAAGAACCCTAATGAGGTGGCATTACTAACAAAGTTCATGCAGCGGGCAAGGCCAGAGCACAACAATATATTCATTTTGTATAGCATCATGTTTGATGCAGTCCAAAAAGCCCCAGTACCCGGGCCTGCAAAACCATCGTAAAATCCAATGCTTAGCCCCTGCAGCCATTGGGTACGTTGTAATTTCGGCGTGATTTCCGGTAATTGTTGGTTGGAGGCATCCGGCGTGCGGTTACATAACGTGTATATGGCAATGGTGATGATCAGCAGAGGCAGTAATTTTTCCAGCCAATCGACACTCACAACATTAACGGCAAGGGCGCCAACCGCGGCACCAATGCCAGTGCCAATGATGGATTTTTTCCAAAAGGCTGGGTCAAATAAGCGCTTGCGATAGAAGGTCCAACCAGCAGTCGCGGAGCCAAAGGTGGCGGCCAGTTTGTTGGTGCCTAACACCAAATGCGCCGGTAGCCCTGTGGTGAGTAAGGCTGGGATGGTGAGTAGCCCACCGCCACCGGCAATGGCATCCACAAAACCGGCAATAAACGCGACCACCGCGAGGGCGACGATCACGTCGACAGGCAAAATCAACTCCACGACGAAAAACTCCTTTTGAGCACGGCTCAATAATCGATATGGCGCCGATAAGGAGGCAGCGAGTCTAATAGCGCGTTGCCATAGCGCTTACTCACTAAGCGGCGATCAAGGATGGTGATCCTGCCATAATCTTGTTCGTTGCGCAGTAAGCGGCCGCACGCTTGTACTAATTTTTTTGCGGCATCTGGCACAGTTAATTGCAAAAAGGGATTTCCCCCTTTGGCTTTTACGTATTCCGAATGGGCTTGATCTACTGGTGATGTCGGCACGGAGAAGGGCAAACGGGTGATGATTAAGTTAGTGAGGTAGTCGCCGGGCAAGTCCATGCCTTCAGAAAAGCTGCTGGTACCTAATAAAATAGAGGCTTTGCCAGCATCAATGCGGGCTTTGTGTTGATCGATCAATTCTTGTCGAGGTGCTTCGCCTTGCACTAAAACAGGCAGACGTTTGAAGCGTCGCAACGATTCGGCCACCGCTTCCATTTGCCGGTAAGAGGTAAAAAGCACCAAGCTGGCTTGCTGCTCTTCAAGCAAGGTTGGGATAATTTGGTTTAACGCTTCGCCAAAATTAGGATCTGTTGGTTCACAGGGCATACTGGGTAAAAACAAGGTGGCGTTTTCAGCATAATTAAAGGGAGAAGGCAGATCCAAATAGCGAGTGCCGTCATCACTGCGTAGCCCTACTTGATGACGGTAATGTTCAAAGTTACCCATCGCCATTAATGTGGCAGACATTAAGGCAACCCCTGCAGCCTTACTCCAGAGCAGATCTTCGAGCATAAAGCCGATCTCAATAGGCGAGGCACACACCAAAAAATCATCTCGCTTGCCTTCGAGCTTTTCAATCCAACGCGCTTGCGGTGCTCCATGTTCTGGTACCGGTTTGGCCAGCATAACCCAAGTGCTTAATTGCGCTTCTAAGCGCTGTAAGGCATACCCTATATCGGCGACCATCGGTTCGGATTTTTGACTTTTTAAATCCCCTTCTTTGATCGACTCCATCAGCATTTGTTGCAGACGCGACAGCATTTTACTGGCATCGGTGGCCGATTTTTTTAGGTTGTCAGCCAAAACCATTAGCGCTTCTGGCAGCACGCCATTTGCAAAGCGATGGCGCAGTTCCTCATTATTAAACAGCGATAGGTTATTATCACAAAAGCTTTGAAGTTGTTGGATTCCCTCTAATTGCGCACTAATGGCACTGCTCAGTTCACTGGCACTGTTACTGGCCTTGTCGGACGCGAGTTCCTGTGCCAATTTGTGTGCCAGTTTATCCAGTTTGTGTAACGCTTCCACAGAGGCTTTTAAGGGCGTGCTGGCGGCAGAAAAGTCTCGTGCCACATTCGGTAGATGGTGTGCTTCATCCAGTACGTAATACATACTGTCTGGATCTGGCAAGATCACCCCGCCGCCGAGTTCTAAATCGGCCAATAGCAAACTGTGGTTGATGATGAGCACATCCCAGCTGTCTAAATGGTCGCGGCTTTGATGAAATGGGCACTGTTTATGAGAGGGCAACTGCCGATTGCAACTGTGTTTGTCAGAGGCGATTTGTTGCCACAAATAATCTGCCACCGGCTCTGGTACGGAATCCAGTTCGCCATTCCATTGCCCTTCATGGTACGCCTGATATAACCGTTGTAGTAACTGCACGTCGCCATCGGCGGGCTTTGCTTCAAATAGGGCTTGTTGATCTGGTGCGCTTTCTCCAACGAGTAGCTCTAACTTGGCTAGGCAAACATAACGTTGGCGTCCCTTGGCTAAGCCGTATTTAAAATTTAAACCACTGTGGCGTTGTAATAGCGGCAGATCTTTATTAACCAATTGTTCTTGTAATGCTACCGTGGCCGTTGAAATACAAATCTTTTTTCCTTCAGCTAAGGCTAAAGGTAAGGCGCCTAAGGCATAAGCGGGTGATTTGCCCGTGCCCGTGCCCGCTTGGCAAACCACAATACGGCGTTTGGGTTGGTAGCTGCCGGCAAACGTTTTTGCTATTTCAGCAATCAGGTAATTTTGCTCTTTACGGCGGACAAAGTTTGGTATGGCTTTGGCCAAATTATTGTAAGCAGTACGGGTGGTGGCTTTCACTTTGTCGCTGAGCATGGATTTTCCATAAAACGGGGCAGAGAATGGCTGTACATATTATCAGTGGTTGTTGACAATAGGCAGATGCAAAATGAAGTAATTGTCGAAGGCTGGCTATTGGGCCGCGAACAGCGCTCTACACCTAAAGGGTTAGAGTTGATCTACTGGTTAAGCGGCGCTACGGCGGCACGGTGTGTGGTGGTACCAGCGCAGCCGTGGCAAGCCTTTGTTTTGGCTGAACAAGAAACACAATGGCGGCAATGGCTTGGTCATCGCCAAGGGTGGCGTTTGCAAGTTATCCCCGCTCAAGATTTCAGTGGTCGGCCGCAATTGGCGCTGTACGTATATCAACAAGCGTTATGGCACCAAGTGCAACAACAAGCAAGCAGTGCACATTGGCCATTATTGGAGCGTGATATTCGAAGTTGCGATCGCTATTTGATGGAGCGTTTTATTCGCGGCGGCATGCAGGCGAAGCTCAACCAGAATCAAATTATTGCGGCCAAGCCGGGGAAACCCAGTCATTTGCCCAGCATGGTTTCTTTAGATCTTGAATGCCACCGTGATGGTTATCTTTACAGTATTGGCTTATACGCTGCGGCAGATAAGCGTGTGTTTATGATTGGTCCTGTCCCTGCCATATCGACGTCCACACCTCCTGCCACGTATTTAACTTATGTTGAAAACGAAGCGGCGCTGCTAATGGCGTTGCTGGGTTGGTTTGAACAGTATGACCCTGACATTATCATCGGTTGGTCGGTGGCTCAGTTTGATTTGGCGTTATTGCAACGGCGAGCGCAGCAGCATCAATTACGGCTGACTTTAGGGCGCGATGGCAGTGAACCCAAATGGCACGAGCGCGCTGGCTCTGGGCGAGATTGTCATATTAGTGGCCGCTTGGTATTAGATGGGATGGAATGGCTGCGGGCGGCTTTTTACCATTTTGACAGTTATGCCTTGGATAATGTGGCGTTTGCGTTATTAGGTGAAGGGAAAGCGTGTATTGATCCGCCCAATCGATTGGCTGAAATTGAGCATAACTTTCATCACAATAAACCGGCTCTTGCGCATTACAATTTAAAAGATTGTGAATTGGTCTGGCGTATTTTTGAACACACTAAGTTGTTGGAATTTGTGCTGGCAAAGGGACAACTAACCGGTTTAGAACTCGATAGGCTCGGTGGCTCGGTAGCGGCGTTTACTTTTCGTTATTTACCTTTGTTGCATCGCGCGGGGTTTATTGCCCCAGATCTGGTACCAACTCAGATTGAACCCAGCCCCGGTGGCTATGTCATGAATTCCGTCCCCGGGCGTTTTAAACATGTTTTAGTTCTTGATTTTAAATCGCTTTATCCTTCAATTATTCGTACATTTTTAATTGATCCCATGGGCATGGTTTTGGGGGCAAAGGCCGCCGATGACGAGCGAATTAACGGTTTTTGTGGTGCGTACTTTCATCGCCAGCATCACCGTTTGCCCGCCCTTGTTGCAGAGCTTGCGGAACAACGAGAGCAAGCAAAAGGCGCTAAAGATCAGCCTTTATCTCAAGCAATTAAAATTTTAATGAATTCTTTTTATGGCGTACTTGGGGCATCAGGGTGCCGGTTTCATCATCCGCATTTGGCCAGCTCCATTACGCTGCGTGGCCATCAAATTATGAAACGCACCTGTTATTGGATAGAGCAGCAGGGATATAAGGTGATATATGGCGATACCGACTCTCTTTTTGTTCACATTGGCGATGATCAATGCCCGAGCAGAGCGCAGCAGATTGGCCAACAATTGGTGCAGCAGGTAAACCAATTATGGCAGCAACGCTTGGCGACCCAAGGGTTAACCAGTGCATTGGAACTGGAGTTTGAAACCCATTACCACCATTTTTTTATGCCGACCATACGGGGATCTGAACAA
>JAWXTX010000030.1:0-27319 GCA_044433165.1 Ferrimonas sp.
CCACAAGCACCGCCCCGATGAGGTGGTGGTGGGCGTCATTGGCCGCATTCCATTTCAAAAGAAACGCCGAACGCTTGCACACAGTACGGTCAGCGCTTGCCCTACACCGATGCGTGAGAGCCATCAAAGCGGTGGCATCCGTGGGGTTGTCCTGCCATACTCCCCCGCAATTTTCCAGAATCAGTCACAGTACGCTTTATGATTATCTCTAATAACATCACCATGCAGTTTGGCGCCAAGCCACTGTTTGAAAACATTAACGCTAAATTCGGTGGCGGTAATCGTTACGGTTTAATTGGCGCGAATGGCTGTGGTAAGTCCACTTTTATGAAGATCTTATCGCGTGAGCTGGAGCCAAGCTCGGGCAATGTGGCGCTGGAAGCCAATACGCGCGTAGCGAAGTTGGGGCAGGATCAATGGGCCTTTGAGCAATACAGCGTGATTGACACGGTGATCATGGGTCATAAAGAGTTGTGGGCCATTAAAGAAGAACGCGACCGGATCTACTCGTTACCAGAAATGTCGGAAGATGATGGCATGAAAGTGGCAGATCTGGAAACCGAGTTTGCTGAGATGGATGGCTATTCAGCCGACGCCCGAGCAGGAGAATTGCTGCTGGGACTCGGCATTGAAGAAAGCCTGCATTATGGCCCAATGAGTGCAGTTGCACCGGGTTTAAAGGTGCGCGTGTTGCTGGCTCAGGTGCTGTTTGCTGATCCAGACATTATGCTGCTGGATGAGCCTACCAACAACTTGGACATCCACACCATCCATTGGCTCGAAGACATCTTGAATGAGCGCCAGTGCACCATGATCATCATTTCGCACGATCGCCACTTCTTAAACTCCATCTGTACGCACATGGCTGACATCGATTACGGTGAGCTGCGGATCTATCCTGGCAATTACGACGAATACATGACGGCCGCCAGCCAATCTCGTGAGCGTCTGCTGGCGGATAACGCTAAGAAAAAAGCGCAAATTGCCGAGCTGCAAACCTTCGTTGCTCGCTTCTCTGCGAACGCATCAAAAGCGCGTCAGGCCACTTCCCGTGCCAAGCAAATTGATAAAATTCAGCTGGCGGAAGTGAAAGCCTCGAGCCGCCAATCGCCATTTATTCGCTTTGATCAAGAGAAGAAATTGTTCCGCCAAGCGTTAGAAGTGGAACAACTGAGCCAAGGTTATGAGGGTGAATTGCTGTTCAAAGGATTGGACTTAAAAGTCGACGTGGGGGAGCGTATCGCCATTATTGGGGCGAACGGGGTGGGTAAATCCACGTTGCTCAACACCTTATATGGTGCAATGGCGCCTAAAGATGGCACCATCAAATGGTCAGAAAACAGCAACATTGGTTACTACGCACAGGATCACGCCCATGAATTTGAACAGGAAATGAACCTGTTTGATTGGATGGCACAGTGGTCGCAAGATGGCGCAGATGAGCAGGTTATCCGTTCCTTCTTAGGGCGGATGCTGTTTGGCCAAAATGACATCAAAAAATCCACCAAGGTGATTTCAGGTGGAGAACAAGGACGGATGTTATTTGGTAAATTAATGATGCAAAAACCGAATATTTTGCTGATGGACGAACCGACCAACCATATGGATATGGAGTCCATTGAAGCGTTGAACACTGCGTTAGAGCAATACCCCGGAACACTTTTGTTCGTCTCGCACGACCGAGTTTTCGTATCATCAGTGGCAACGCGCATCATCGAACTCAAAGCCGATGGGATCACCGACTTCCATGGTACTTACGAAGAGTACTTGCGCAGCCAAGGGCTTGAAGGTTAACTCCTAGCTAGAACAACCGCACTAAAAACAAAAACGCCACCTCAACAGCGGTGGCGTTTTTTTGTATGGGCTGAACCATGCGCGCTTTAAGCGGCTTGAGGTGGAATGCCGCTATCGGTGCCTTTGATGCTGTTGTCGGCATTGCAGTACACCAATCGAGGTTGATGCTGTTTGGCCTCGCTTTCCTCATAAACGCCATAAGCGCAGATGATCACGCGATCTTGCGGGCGCGCTTTGTGTGCCGCTGCGCCATTAACGGAGATGATTTTAGAGCCGCGCTCGCCTTTGATGGCGTAGGTGGCAAAGCGCTCGCCATTATCAATATTGTAAATCTCAATTTTTTCAAATGGCAAAATGCCCGCCGCTTCTAATAGATCCTGATCAATTGCACAGGAGCCTTCATATTCGAGTTCGGCATGAGTAACACGGGCTTGATGTAATTTCCCTTTAAGCATGATCCGTTGCATTGGTGACTCCTAAATCTCAAAGCGTGCTGACGCGGCAGCCCTTGGACTAATGTCGATAGTTAATTATCGCGTCATGGTAGCAAAAGTGTGATCAAGATCCACCACCAGATTGTCAATCAAACGGGTTTGGCCTAAGTATGCCGCGGCTAATAACACCAGTTGCCGATCGTGCTCTTGCGCTGGTTGTAAGCTCTCAGCTTGGCAAATGGCGACGTAGTCGCTTTTAAATCCCAACTGATTTAGGCGTGCCATCGCCTCCTCTTCAAATTGCTGGCGAGCAGCTAGCCCGTGCTGCTGTACTTGCAGCGCTAACGCATCAAGGGTGTGCTTTAACTGTGGTGCGATGAGGCGCTCATTGGTATTTAGGTAGCCATTGCGAGAGCTTTTGGCCAGCCCATCGGCCTCACGAACGGTATCTATCCCAATGATTTGTACCGCCATATTGAGATCGCGCACCATCGCGCGGATCACCATTAATTGCTGGTAATCTTTATGGCCAAACAGCGCGACGTCCGGTTGAACGAGGTGGAGCAATTTGGCCACCACCGTGGCGACCCCTTGAAAATGGCCCGGTCGGCTGTGGCCACACAGCATGTGGCTTAATGACGGGACCTCAATGCGTGTTTGGGGCGTGGTGCCATTGGGGTAAAGCAACGCCACACTGGGGTGAAATAGTAAGTCGCAATCCGCGTGATAAAGCGCCCGTTGATCGTCACTCAAGGTACGGGGGTAACGGGCGAGATCTTCATGTTGGCCAAATTGCAGTGGATTTACAAAGATGCTAGCCACCACTTTATCGGCGTATTGGCGTGCTTGTTTGATGAGTTCAATATGCCCTTGGTGGAGGTTTCCCATGGTTGCAACCAGCGCCACCTTAAACCCTTGTTGATGCCATTGCTGAATTACGTTGTGCAGCCGGTTTGAATCGCTAATGGTTTGCATAAAATTTACTCGAAACTGTGCTGCATTGTGGGGAAATCACCGTGGCGCACTTCCGTGATAAAGCCATGGATGGCGGCGTCAATGCAGCCGTGCGCTTGCAGGTAATTTTTCGCGAATTTGGGGCCGTTGGGGCTCAGCCCCAGCAGATCGTGCATCACCAATATCTGGCCGTCCGTGCCCGCACCTGCACCAATGCCGATGACCGGAATCGTTAACGTTTGGCTGATACGTTCGGCTAAGGCGCAAGGCACGCATTCGAGCACCAACAAGGCTGCACCGGCCTCTTGTAAGCGTTCAGCTTGCGCTAAGATTGCTTGGCCGTTATCGCCACGGCCTTGCACTTTATAGCCACCAAGTTGATGTACCGATTGCGGCGTTAACCCTAAATGGGCACAGACTGGCACGCTGCGCTCCGTCAGAGCGGTTACGGTATCTAGGAGCCAATCACCTCCTTCGAGCTTCACCATATGGGCGCCGGCTTGCATGAGTTTGGCGGCATTATCACAAGCGCGTTCGGTGGTGTGGTAGCTCATAAAGGGAAGATCGGCAATGATCCAAGCCTGTGGCGCTCCCGCGGCGACTGCACGGGTATGGTAAGCCACATCCGACACCGTTACTTTCAGGGTGTCACTATGGCCCTGCAATACCATGCCAAGGCTGTCACCAACTAATAATACTGGCACACCGGCGCGGTTAAATGCGTGGGCAAAGCTGGCGTCATAGGCGGTTAACGCCGCAAACTTTTGCCCTTCATGTTTGTACTTTTGCAAAGTAGCGATTGAGATCTTATCCATAGCAACGTCACTCCATTCGTCCGTGTTAGGGTCACGTTATATGTTAAAAATGTGGCGCAGTTCAATCTTTACTCGGCAATTTTAAGTGCCATTGGTGGGTGGGAACCTGCATGAGGCAGCGCGAGTTTGTGCGTTAGGGGGCGCAGTAAGCACATGGGGTGATTTATGGTAGACGCCAAGCTGGCGGTGGTTCGCAGCGAGGCATATACCACTGATATTATGCCTCGATGGAATAAAGGGCTAAAGGCTGGGGCGGGCATTGCGCCACGAGGCTGGCTAACGCCGTTCCGGATGGCAGTTGCAATGCAGGGGCAATTTCAAACAGTGGGATCAGCACAAACGCCCGTTCCGCCATGCCATAGTGGGGTATGGTCAGCCGAGGGTGAGCGACGGTTTGGTCACCATAGAGCAGTAAATCCAGATCCAGCGTGCGTGCGCCCCAACGCTGTTGGCGTTCTCGCCCTTGTTGTTGCTCAATCTGTTGCAGTGCATCCAACAGCGCTAGGGGGAGCAACGTGGTGTCTATCGCGACCACTGCATTGCAGTAATCGGGCTGCTGCATGCCGGCCATTGGCGGGCTGCGGTACAACTGTGATTGCTGCTGCAGCGCCATATGTGGGTGTTGGCTTAACGCCGCCATGGCACGCTGCAGCTGGGCTGCAGGTGCCGCTAAGTTACTGCCAAGGGCAACGTAAGCTCGGATTGAGGCTGCCATTGCTGATCAGCCTTGTGATTTTTGCGCCGGTTTGCGGCGGCGTGGGCGACGGCGACGATTGCCGTCTTGCCCAACTTGACGTACCAGCGTGCGCTGGCCATGTTCATCGCTGCGGTTAAACTCGGTCCACCAACGTGCCAATTCGAGCAGCTCTGGGCTTTGCTCAGCTTCAGCGCGCAGCAGTAAAAAGTCGTACGCGGCGCGAAAACGCGGATGCTCGGCGACTTTAAAGGCTCGGCCACCGGCGCGTTTTTCTAAGCGTCCTTGTAACTGCCAGATCTCCATTGCTGGCGTGGTAAAGCGCCGAGGTAAAGAGATGGTTTTGCATTGTTTGCTGATGGCATCGCCAGCCGCAGCGGTCAATGCATCGTACGGAGCCATGCCACGGCTGAGTTTGGTGCGGCTGAAATCCTCCACCACATACCACAGCAAAGCGGCGTACAAAAAGGCCGGTGTTACCGGTTTGTCGGCGTTAACCCGCTCATCGGTATTTTTCAGCATGGCCTCAATAAGGCGGGTTACTTTGCCACTGTCGTCGCGCTTAAGCAGGCTTTCTTGCAGAGGAAACATCGGCTCCCATAAACCGTATTGGCGCAGCATATGGAAGTTATCCAAGCCTTTGCCAGACATTAACAGTTTGAGCGACTCTTCAAATAAACGCGCAGCGGGAATGTCCGCCATCATCGGGGCCATGCGCGGAATGGGCGCGGCGGTGGCGGGATCGAGACTAAACCCTAATTTGGTGGCAAAGCGAACGGCACGGATCATCCGCACCGGATCTTCACGGTAGCGGGTTTGCGGATCGCCGATCAGGCGTAAACGTTTGGCGTGTAAGTCAGCCAGCCCACCAAAGTAATCCCGCACGCTGTAATCGCTGATGTCGTAGTACAGGCCGTTCACGGTAAAGTCGCGTCGCTCGGCATCTTCATCAATGCTGCCATAGACGTTATCGCGCAGCAGCCGCCCCTCTTTGTCCTGTTTGGCAATGTGGGCGTTGTTGCTGTCGTGATGGCCTCGAAGTGTGGCGACTTCGATGATGTCTCGTCCAAACAGAATGTGCGCTACGCGAAAGCGTCTTCCTACTAAGCGGCAATTGCGGAACAGCTTACGGATCTGCTCTGGGGTTGCGTTAGTGGCGATGTCGAAGTCTTTGGGCTGTTGGCGTAAGAGCAGATCGCGCACGCCGCCACCCACTAAGTACGCATCGAAGCCGGCTTTATGCAAGCGATACAAAACTTTGAGCGCATTTTCGCTGATGTCGTCACGGGAGATCCCATGGCTTGCGCGGGGGATCACCTGTAACTGCGCGACGGCAGCCGCGTTGCTGTCGCCACCGATCAGGCGTTTGGCGATGTTTTTCAGACGCGTAAGGATGGGACACCTCGTATAAATAGGGTTATTGGCCGATGACCTTGGGCGACCATACTAATGGGCGCCATAATATACCAAGGCGGCACAAATGATAAGCCAGCATCACCGTGATCACTGGCACGCTGAGCGAGTATGTACTATGCGCTCTTAGCTTAATTCACCTTGCGCTATGGCATGGGGCAAAGGCAAGTGCGCTTGCATGGGAATTTGTGCTAGCTCAAAACTGGCGGTGGCGAAGGCCAATTGCTCGGCAACTGGCGCTTGCATTAGCGCTTCCGGTAATGGGATACCAAGCAGCCGAATGGCATGGCTTAAGGTTTGGCTGATGTGCTGAGGGCTGAGGGCTGGTGCATGATTTTGCTTGGATAATTTGCTGCCATCTGGGTTGATGGCCAGCGGCAAATGCAGCCAGTGCGGCACTGGCCAGCCTAAGGTGTGATACAGCGACACTTGCCGTACAGTTGGCCAAAGTAAGTCTTGACCGCGCACCACTTCGGTGATCCCTTGGCTATGATCATCGGCCACTACTGCTAATTGGTAAGCAAATAAGCCATCGCGCCGCTTTAAGATAAAATCTTCGCTAGCAAAGCTCGGCTCAACCGTTATGGTGCCTAAACGGACATCATGAAATTGCGCTTGTGCGATGCAATTACGTAAGCGCACCGCGCCTGACGTAAGCCCTCGTTGCTGGCAATGGCCATCGTAGATCCCGCCCAATCCTTGAATGCGCTTGCGGCTGCAATCGCAATAATAGCTAAGGCCTTGTTGGTGCAATTGCTGTAACAACGCCTCGTAATGGGCTGAGCGCTGGCTTTGATAACGTACGCTGCCATCCCAATGCAGCCCATAGGCCTCCAATTGGCGCAAAATGGTGTCGGCGGCACCGGCCATTTCGCGGGGGGGATCGATGTCTTCAATTCGAACCAACCATTGGCCATCACAACTGCGGGCACGCAGATAGCTGCCTAAGGCAGCAAGCAGCGAGCCAAAATGTAAAGGGCCTGAGGGGGAAGGGGCAAAGCGACCAATGTAAGGCATAAATTCGGTGCGGTGAGCGGCGTGTTTTTAATAGGCGAAAAATAAGACGCGGGAGCATTATGCTCCCGCGTCTTGTGGCGCAGTGGTGTTATTAACCCACCATCTGTTTTTCTTTGATTTCGGCCAGTGTTTTGCAATCAATGCACAGATCTGCCGTTGGGCGTGCTTCCAAACGACGAATGCCGATCTCAACCCCACAGGAATCACAGAAGCCGAAATCGTCTTCTTGCACTTTCAGTAAGGTTTTTTCGATCTTCTTGATCAGCTTGCGCTCGCGATCGCGGGTACGCAGCTCAAGGCTAAATTCTTCTTCTTGAGCGGCGCGATCAACAGGATCGGGGAAGTTCGCAGCTTCATCTTGCATGTGGTGCAAAGTGCGATCCACTTCTTCGCGCAATTGGTTACGCCAAGCTTCCAAGATGGTTTTAAAGTGAGCCAGCTGCTTCTCATTCATGTACTCCTCACCGGGCTGCTCCTGGTAAGGTTCCACGTTGGCGTATGCAAGTACACCGATGGTTTTTGTTTTGCCCTGCGACATCAGGCTTCTCCTGTTTGCTAATGCGAGAGGCTGCTCTCAAAAAATTAGGGCGCTATCTATATCAGATGACTCTGGTTTACGCAACGCCGATTGGTTGAGTTCACTGATCGCATGTCAAAGGTAGCAGTTTTATCGCGGCTGTGGGGACGTGCTACGTCATGAAATAAGCCATTTATATTAAGACATCAATCATGCCAACTAATTGAATTTGCTTTGTATCTGCATGAGCGGCTAAGGCATAAAACTCGACCCCAGCGGCAGCGGCTTGTTGGCACAGTGCCGCGTAGCTCAGATCGATGTGTGCTGCGGGGCGAACTTGCTTGATGCCGCTGTGGCTTACCATAAACACAATGGCGGCGCGGTGCCCTTGAGCCACCATCGCCATCAGTTCGCGCAAATGCTTTTGCCCACGTAACGTTACCGCATCGGGGAAATAGCCTAGCCCATGTTCGCCGAGCAAGGTGGCATTCTTTACTTCAATATAGCAATCGGGCAAGCCATCTTGTTGCAATAGCAGGTCGATGCGGCTGTTTTCAGAGCCGTAGCGTACCTCGCGGCGGATGTTATGGTATTTGGCCAATGCTGGGATCAAGCGCAGGTTCAAGGCTTCTTCCACCAGCGCATTCGCTCGGCCTGTGTTGACCATAATCGCGTGGCCTTGATCGTTTTCAACCCATTCCCAAGTGCCGGGGTATTTGCGTTTGGGGTTATCCGACAGGGAATAAAACACGCGCCAGCCGGGTTCTGCACAGCCGGTCATGGCGCCAGTATTGGGACAATGAAGCGTCAGTTGTTGGCCATCATCACTGCGAACATCGGCTAAAAAGCGTTTGTAACGTTGAATGAGGGTGGCCGATTGCAGCGGCGTTGAAAATTTCATGATTGGGAACCTGCAGGAAACAAAGAGATGTTGTGATCTTGGTTAACTTATTGATGTAAATAGGCAGACTTAGACTCAAATGTTAATTGTTGGTGTTGCTTTGGCGGTGGTAGGCTGAAGCAAGTAACGATAAGAGACATAACAGGAGTGAATCATGTCCACGGCGATGAATGTTTGGCTTAGTGACCGTCCTGCCTCACCAGAATGGGGGCACGCACTCGTCAGTTTTACTGAAACCGGTGCACAAATCCACCTTACGGGCACGGATGCAGGCCGCCAAATTCAGATGGCAGCGCGGCAGTTAAGCCAGCAGGGGATCCAAGCCGTCCAGTTGGCGGGAGTCTGGTCCACCGCGCAGCAGTGGCGTTTTTCCCAAGGTTTTGGCTGCCCATTACATCCTGGCGTGATCCTGTGGGCGGCTGAAAATGCGCAGCTAGAGCAGCAACGTCAGGCGGTGTTGTGGCTGAAGTCGTTAGTGCATGCCAGCCCAGAAGCGTTAAGCCCTGAAGTGCTGGCGGACGAAGTGGCTGAGCGATTAACCGCGTTGGCGCCGGAGCACATCACCAGCAAACGGCTGGTGGGCGATGCGTTACTGGCCGCGGGGTGGGTTGGCATTCATGCGGTTGGGCGTGGCAGTTGTCGTCCTCCGGTGCTGCTCGAATTGGATTACAACCCTACTGGCGATCCACAAGCGCCGATAAACGTTGCCTTGGTGGGTAAGGGGATCACCTTTGATTCTGGTGGTTATTCACTCAAACCCTCTGCTGGCATGGTGTACATGAAGTGCGATATGGGTGGGGCGGCAACGGTTGCAGCGGCGCTGCAGCTGGCGATTCAACGTGGCCTGAATAAGCGCGTGCGGCTTTACTTATGTTGTGCGGAAAACTTGGTCTCGGGTAACGCTTATAAATTGGGCGACATTCTTTATTATAAAAATGGCACCAGTGTTGAGATCGTCAATACCGATGCCGAAGGTCGTTTGGTGATGGCCGACGGCCTGATCGCCGCTGCTGAAGCGCAAGCGGAGCGGATTATTGATGCCGCCACACTCACTGGTGCGGCGAGTGTGGCATTGGGTGATGATTACAATGCACTCTTTACTTTAAGCGAAGAAGCCGCGCGTGATGCCCAAGCCGCGGCTGCAGATGCGGATGAAGGCTTATGGCGTCTCCCCTTAGCTCCATTTCATGCCGAATACTGCCCGTCCGCATTTGCCGATACCGCCAACAGCCGTCCAGCCAAAGGCGGTGGTGCCGCGGGCGCATCCAATGCCGCGGGCTTTTTAAGTCGTTTTGCTGGCAGCCCAGCCAAAGGTTGGATTCATTTGGATCTGGCGGGTGCCTATGTGCATGGGGGCAATGCCCTTAATTACGATGGCGCGACTGGCCTTGGGTTACTCACCGTCACCAATTTATTACTGCAAGCGTAATACCCATTTGCAGCGCCCTAGCGCTTTGAAATACCCAAGTGCATTTGAGATCAGCCATACCTCGCCATCGCATCGTCGGTGGCGTGGTCGCTTCTGCATGGCGGTGAACATCTGTTGTTTATGCCGACGCCGTGCTGTGCCAGCGTTTAATGGGGTAATAGGCAACCCCCGTACCGCTGTATTCAGAGCGCAGCAGCTGCACTTCATCGCAATCGATGGTGATCGCCGTTGGCTGAGGCAATTGACCGACGCTTGGGCAATCGCGCAATAAGCTGATGTGTGGCCGAAACCCATGACGACTTTGGTAGAGGCCATGGCTGGCGGCATCTTGCTGTAAGGCGCTGGCCAATTGATACAGTGGCGCTGGGCAAGTGGCGCTGGTTAGCGCCAGCACCTGGGCATTGGGCCAGTGTTGCAACTGATTAAAATGAAGTTGGCAGGCATTAAAAGTTAAGTGCTGCCAACGCTGCAACAGTTGCTGCTCGGCTGCGTGGCTGACATCGCCGAGAAACGCCAGCGTTAGGTGCAGCTTATAAGCGGCAACAGGGCGTCCGATGGGCGGCAGTTGCGCTTGCAGTTTCAGCAGCGGCAGCTGCTGGCTGCGGCGAATGGGAATAGCGAAAAAAAGGCGATTGGCCATAGCGTTCCTAATATCAGTGGCGGCTTTGCAGTACACTGGTGCTTTGCGGCTGCCATTGGGTGTTATTTCCTTGCCAAGTTCGATCCCTTCGTTGCCTATTTGCAACCTGTTTGAGCCAATTAAAACGGCCTTAACTCAGCATAATCAGCTTATATTACAGGCTCCTACTGGTGCAGGTAAATCAACTGCGTTGCCATTAATGTTGGCGCAGTGGCCGGCCATTGAGGGTAAGATCCTTTTGCTTGAGCCGCGTCGATTGGCGGCCCGCATGATCGCGCGTCGTTTGGCGGCCAGTTTGGGGGAGCCGGTGGGACAAACCATCGGGTTGCGGGTGCGTGGTGAAAGTCACGTCTCGGCACAGACCAAATTAGAGGTGATTACCGAAGGGGTGTTAACGCGTTGGGTCCAACGCGATCCTGAGCTAACCAGCATCAGTTTGGTGATTTTTGACGAAGTTCATGAACGGCATTTGGCAACGGATTTGGCGTTAGCATTAAGCCTTGAAGTGCAAAATAGCTTGCGAGAGGATCTGCGCTTGTTGTTGATGTCGGCGACCTTAAGTGGCCAGCCTTTTGCCGCGCGGTTACCGCAAGCAGCGCAGCTGCACAGCGAAGGGCGCAGTTACCCCGTCTCAATTGAGTATCAACCGGTGGCCAGTGGCCAATCGTGGCTGCCAGCCTTGATACAAAGTGTGCAACGATGTGTGCACCAAGGAGACGGCAATCTGTTGGTGTTTTTACCGGGGATGGCGGAGATCCGTCAAGCGGTCTCTCTGTTAGAGGGGCAATTGCCCGCTCAGGTGCAACTGTGCCCATTGTATGGCCAATTGGCGGCGGCCGAGCAAGATGCGGCCATCGCTTCGCCACCTGCGGGTTTTAGAAAGGTGGTATTAGCCACCAATATTGCCGAGTCGAGTTTAACCATTGATGGGATCACTACCGTCATTGACAGTGGTTGGCAACGACGCGCGAGCGTGAATTTGCGCACCGGCCAAGCGCGCTTAGAAACGGTTCGGATCAGCAAGGCGAATGCGGTGCAACGGGCAGGACGTGCGGGACGTTTGCAAGCCGGTCATTGCGTTCGCCTTTGGAGTGAAAGTTTGCAGCAGGGGTTAGCGGAAACTGAACCGGCGGAGATCAGCCGTGCGGATCTAACCAGCTTACAACTTGAGCTTGCCGCTTGGGGCAGCAGCGCCGCGGACTTGCAATGGCTCACTCCCCCACCAAGCCAGCATTTAGCGCAGGCAACGACACTGTTACAGCGATTGGCGTTATTGGATGAGCGCGGCCAACTTACGGCGTTAGGGCGGCAAGTGCATCAGCTGGGGTTGACGCCGCGATTGGGCTTGATGCTGTGTCGCGCCGCTGAATGGGAACGGGCTAGTGAGGGACGTGGCTTGGTGGCATTAGCCGCCACGTTAGCGGCAATCATCGAAGAGGGCGATCCACTTAAGGGGCATCAACATGGCAGCGATATTGGCGTGCGCATTGCTGCGGCGCAGCGAGGCCGACATCAAGTGCTGGCGCGTCAGTGGCAGCAACAGCTTAAAGGCCGCTTTGATAAAACGTGTGCTCACCACAGTGAAGCGGGCTTGTTATTGGCGCTGGCCTATCCGGATCGCATTGGGTTATGTCGCGATCAGGGAACGCGCTATCAATTGGCTAATGGCAGCGGCGCGCGCTTAGCTGAGGGCGATGCGCTAACCGCGGTGCGGGCATTGGTGGTAGCCAGTAGCCATGAGCGCGCAGGCCAAGGGGACAGTGTGATCCATTTGGCGGCGGCCGTGGATCTGTCGGTGTTACAAGCGCGCGTGCCGCATCTTTTTATCGCGCAGCGATGTGTTGCGTTTGATCGACAACGCGGCGCTTTAAAAGCCGAGCTGCAAACCCGTTTAGGGGCGTTGGTGGTTACGCGTCAGCCGTTGACCGACATTACCGCCGCCGATAAGCAACAAGCCTTATTGCAGGAAGTGCAGCAGCAAGGTTTAACCCTGTTGCCGTGGGATGAACGCAGCCGTCAATTGCAGCATCGGCTGGCGTTAGCAGAGCGCTTCTTACCCGAATACAACTGGCCAGCCTTGGATGACGCGAGTTTATTGGCGCAGTTAGAGCAGTGGCTCTTGCCCTATTTAGCTGGGCTAGTTACGCTGGCTCAATTACAACAGCTTGATTTATATCAACTGCTGCTAAACCATCTTAATTATGCTGAACAAACGGTATTAGCGCAGGCATTGCCCACGCACTGGTTGTTGCCAACCGGTAATCGTGCCGCGTTAACGTACCACGCCAATGGCGCTACGTTGGCGGTACGCGTGCAAGAGCTTTACGGCCAAGTGGACACGCCTCGGATCGCGCAAGGGCAATTACCCGTCACCTTGTCGCTGCTTTCACCGGCTCGTCGCCCCCTACAGATCACCGAAGATCTGGCGGGATTTTGGCAAGGAGCGTGGCAACAAGTAAAAAAAGAGATGCGTGGACGCTACCCCAAACATTTATGGCCCGATGATCCGGCCAACACCTTACCCACCAGTAAAACCAAGAAATACAGTTAATGGCCAAACAACCCACGAAATCGACCGCATCAACGCGCACCAAAGCGTCGCCACGGACCAAAAAACCAGCCAAAACTCGAGCTAAAGCGAACGCTGCCCAATCCAGCCCATCGTTGTTTCGTCAATGCTTGCGAGGGCTCTGGCGTTATGGCTGGAAAGTCGGTTTGGTGTTTGGAAGTGGCTTATTTTTATATGGCATCTATTTAGATGGCCAGATAGCGCGGCAATTTGACGGTCAGCGCTGGCATTTGCCGGCTCAGATCTTTGCGCGCCCGATGGCGCTCTATCCGGATGCACCGGTGACGCACAACCAATTACGGCAAGAGTTGCTGCTGCTAGGTTATCGCAATACCGGCCATGCTCAAGGGCAGGGGGAATTTGCCGTTGCCAACCATCGAATTGAAATTCACCGGCGATCTTTTGATGGCCCCGAAGGCCACCAACCGGCGATAAAGGTGTTGGTGAGCTTTGTGAATAATCGGGTGAGTAAAGTGCAGCGCAGCCAAGATGGGCGTGAACTGGGTTATTTACAACTGGAACCACTGTTGCTCGACAGGTTATTGAGCGGTGAGCGAGAAGATCGCATTTTTGTGGCAGCCAGCGAGATCCCCCCTACCTTAATTGAAGCGTTATTGCGCACCGAAGACCAAGATTTTTATCGGCATATGGGGGTTTCGGTGAGTGGTATTGCCCGAGCAGCCGTGGTGAATTTAAAAGCCGGACGCACCGTTCAAGGCGGCTCAACGTTAACCCAACAATTGACGAAAAACTTCTTTTTAACCCGTGAACGCACTTTTGGGCGCAAGATTAATGAAGCGTTAATGGCACTGATCATTGACGCCCGTTACAGTAAAGATGAGATCCTCGAAACTTACCTCAACGAAGTGTACATGGGGCAAGATGGTGCCATTGGCATACACGGCGTGGGGTTGGCGGCATGGCACTATTTTGGCCGTCCGATTGGGGAATTAGACTTAGCGCAACAAGCGCTGCTGGTGGCGTTGATCAAAGGCCCCAGCTACTACAATCCGTGGCGTTATCCAGAGCGTGCTCAGCAGCGACGAGACTTGGTACTGAGTCTGCTTGCTGAAAGTGGCGTTTTAGCACTGGATCGTTACCAACATTTTGTGGCCACACCATTAAATCTGCGCGATCCCAACTGGCGACAGCGTCATCATATGCCGGCTTATCGCACCTTAATTCAGCGCGAATTAAGCCAAAACTACGGCGCTCAGATGAGCGCACAGTCCGGCTTAAAGGTGTATACCACCTTAGATCCGTTAGCACAGCAAGCCGCTGAAAAAGCGCTTGCCGAAGGGATGCCAGTGCTGATGACGCAGCGCCAAGACACCGATTTGCAAGCGGCAATGGTGGTGGTGGATCGTTACCATGGTGGGGTTTTAGCGCTGGTGGGCGATCGCGATCCAACGTTTCGGGGCTTTAACCGCGCTTTGGATGCCCAGCGGCCGATAGGCTCACTGGCCAAGCCGCTGCTGTTTGTAACCGCCTTAAGCCAACCGCATCAGTTCCACTTGATGACTGCGCTGCAAGATCAGCCGATTCGGCTGCGTAATGGCAGCCAGCAGTGGCAACCGCAAAACGTGGATAAGACGTTTCGCGGGCAAGTGTCGTTGCAACAAACCTTAATCGATTCGTTAAATGTGCCCGTAGTTAATATGGGGATGAGCTTAGGGATGGAAGCCTATCATCGCACTTTGCACGCGGCAGGGTGGCAGGGGCCCTTGAATGCCAACCCGTCGGTGTTTCTCGGTTCGATGGATGCCAGTCCTTATCAGGTTGCTCAACTGTACCAAACACTGGCGGATGGGGGGCGTTATCGGCCGTTATACAGCATTAGTCATGTGCTTGATGGCCAAAACCAGCCCTTACTGCAGCAGCGGCTTAACGCGGAACAGCGGTTGCCCTCCAACGCCGTCTGGTTGACCAACTATTTAATGACACAAGTAGTACAGCAAGGCACCGCCAAGCGACTTGGCGCTCAATATCCTCAGGTACAACTGGCGGGCAAAACCGGAACCAGCAGCGATGGCCGCGATGCTTGGTATGCCGGTTTTGATGATCGCGATGTGGTGGTTACTTGGGTTGGGCGCGATAATAACAGTGCTGCGGGGCTGTACGGCGGTTCAGCGGCGTTGCCGCTTTACCAGCGCTACTTGGCTGTGCGGGAGCCGCTCTCGCTGATCTTAACGCGCCCCCATGACATTGTTGATGGTTTTTATGCCCACAACGGCGAGGCAGTTGTGCCAGGGTGCATTGGCGCGGTACAGGTGCCGATTGATCGTGCCAGTCAAGTGTCTCCGCGTGGCTGCGGTAACTTATCTCAGGCCAGCCAAACCGCCGTGGTAGAACCGGCTTCGGCGGTTCAAGAGGAGTCTAAGCGCAATTGGTTTGAACGGCTCTTAGGGCGATAGCCGGCGTTGCTGGATAACTTGACAGCCAGCCATTTGCCAACAATGGTTGGCTAAGGATAAGCGCGATTAGAGAGGGGCAATATGGTCGCTATGTGGTTGGCAATTGTGGTGGTGGTTATCTTGGGGCTATTACTGGGGCTTTTGCCACAAGCGCGTCGCCAAGTGCCGCCGCTAACCGAGCACCCTGAATGGCAAAGCGTTCAAGCGCGGATCACCGAGTTAGAGCAACAGCAGCAGATTTTAAGCGAACGGGTTCAAACGCTGGAGCGGATCTTGACCGATCAGCAGTATGATCTGCAAGAGCAGATCCGCAATAGCGGAACCCGCGGCTAGGGGCGGCATCCAGTGGTACACTGGCGTTGTTATCACCCATTTGAGTTTATCGATGAACCGCAAAAAGAAAGTAAAACAAACACTATTGAAGCAGGCTCGTAAGCAACGAGCCAAACAGGCCCCAAAGGCAAAAAGCGCCTATGTTTCAAAAGCGGAACGGGCAGAGCTTGCCTTGCAAGCGGAAGCCAATGCCATTGAACCCAGTGCCGACTGAGCGCTGACAGCGCCAAAAACACGGATAAAAAAACCGCCATAAGGCGGTTTTTTATTAGGATAAATGCCTTAGCTTGCGCTGGTTAAGCCTTGGTTTATCAGGCTTAAGTCCGCTTCACTTAGAGTGCCTGCGGCTTGCTTTAACGTCAGCACGGATAAGATATAGCTATAACGCGCATCCGCCAGTTGCTGTTTGGCACTATAAAGCTGCTGAGTGGAGTTGAGCACATCCACGATGGTGCGGGTGCCCACTTCAAAACCGGCTTCGGTTGCATTTAACGCGCTCTCTGCCGAAACCACCGATTGCTCATAAGCGCGAATCGAGCCTAAAGAGGAGTTCACGTTATTTAAGCCGGCGCGGGTGTTGCGCAGCACACTGCGGTGGCTCTCTTCTAAGGCTTGCTGAGCGGTAACGTAGTTATCTTGAGCTTCGTTAACCGCACCTGTCACCCGAAAGCCGGAAAACAGCGGAATGGAAACGGTGACACCAATGTTGCTTTGGTCGCCTTCAAGTGACGTATTGTCGTGTTGGAACGTATTGTTATAGCTAGCACTAAAGCTAATGCTTGGCATGTGGCCGCTGCGCGCCAGCGCGATTTGCTCTTTGGCAATTTCAACGCTGAGCTTATTAATCAGCAAAGCAATGCTGGAGTCTTCGGCAATCGTTTGCCACTGAGCATGGTTGTCAGGGGTGGGTTTGCTTGGACTAAAGCGTTCGGTATCTAACACACTGAGGCGAGTGTGGCTGCTACCGGTAATTTCACGCAGTGCTTCAAAGCTGTTTTCTAATGTGTTTTCAGCGCTGATCTCGCTGGCGGTGGCCAAGTCGAATTGCGCTTGCGCTTCATGCACATCGGTAATGGCGGTTAAGCCAACCGCAAAGCGTTGTTTGGTTTGTTCAAGCTGGCGTTCAATGGCACGCTTATTGGCCAGTACAAATTCCAAATTATCCTGTGCAGACAGTACCTCAAAATAGGCATTAGCAACGCGTATAATCAAGCTCTGCTTCACCAATTCCACATTCAATTCAGATTGCGCAGCGGATTGTTTAGTAATATCTAAACTGGCGTAGTTGCTGTGATCATAGATGCTTTGTGACAGCGATAAGCTGCCAGTAAAACCAGCACCATCATTACCAAAGTCGTTATGCAGTACATTGGCGTAGCCTAAACTGGCATTAATTTGTGGTAATAAGCTGGCGCGAGATTGGCCGATGCGTTGATAAGCGGCGTTACGGCTAGACTCAGCTTGCAGTAATAATGGATCTTTGGTGAGGGCTAACTGATAAATCTGCAACAAGTTATCAGCTTGTGCAGCGCCCGCGCTTAGCGCTAAGCCAAAGGCCAAGCAAACAGAACGCATTTTGAAGTTCATTAGTCTTCCTTAATTGATAACTCATACTTCGACATGGTGCATGAAGCAATAAGACAAACAATTTCCGGTTGGTGCCAACACCGGTACTGTAAAGCGGCTAGTAGACCGAAAGCGCACGGTAATCGTCAATTGCTCAGCGGCCGATAATTGTAACATAGTACTTTCAGTACTTCGGTAATTTGAATGATGGAAAATGACTGTTATGCCACAGTTACCTACAAAGTTTACCCGTGATGATGTGGTGATCGAATCTTGTCAAACGTGTTATCAAGGTTTCTTTCGATTAGACAAAATTCGTTTTCATCATCCCTTATTTAATGGCGGCGTCAGTGCCACTGTGCAGCGCGAAGTGTTTGAACGTGGCGATGCGGTGGTTGTGCTAGCCTATGATCCTCAACGCGATGCTGTGGTGTTCGTGGAACAACTGCGTATTGCCGCATTGCGCACCGCTGATAACCCATGGCAACTGGAATTGGTGGCCGGGATCATCGATGCGGGCGAAACGGCAGAAGCGGTAGCTCGTCGTGAGTTGCTTGAAGAATCAGGCCTAACCGCGCGAACAATCCAGAAAATTTGCAGTTATTTACCAAGCCCCGGTGCGTGCAGTGAGCGGCATACCTTGTATCTGGCCATTGTTGACATTAACGATGAACGTCAATTGTTTGGTTTGGCTGATGAGCATGAAGACATTCGCCGCCATGTTGTCTTGCGCACAGAGGCATTGGCGTGGTTAGAGCAAGGTAAAATAGACAATGCGCCGACCATTATTGGCCTGCAGTGGTTGGCGCTGCATCATGCCCAATGGACCCGCGCATGAAACCACGACGTTATCGGCCCGATCTCAGTCAATTGCACCGCCTATTTAGTGCCAACTACCGGCACTTAACCCGCCTATTAAATCAGGCAGAGGGACGTTTAGGGCGGCAAGATGAATACCAATGGCGCCATCAGCAGCAAGCCATTGAACTGCATTTAGTGGTGCAACAACAAACGGTGTATACCGAAATCATTCAGTTACGGCGATGCGCTCCGAACATGCCTTTGGTGCGTGATCCCAAGCTTGAGGTGCGGTTGTATCATGACGCTCGCTTAGCAGAAGTGTTAACTGGTCAGCAATTTTCACGATTCCTTCCGGTTTATCCCTACCCAAATGCCGCGATGCTGCAGCCTGATGAGAAATTTCAGGTTAATCTTTATTTGGCAGAGCTTTTGAATCAGTTTGATATCAATGAGTGGTGCTTATTGGGCACGGTTGATCTCGATTAATGCGTCAGGTACGTGTTTTGATATGTTTACGGTCTTGATATTAAGCCGCCATCTTGCTCCATTTCTTTGTTTATTTATTGCTTTTACTCACGGCGGCTAAGCGGTGATGTAAGGAGAGCCATCCGTTGACTTTGCACATGCATACCCCCATTGACACACTAACGCCATTGGCCGCTGATGGCGCAGTGACTTTGGTGCAATTCAGCGATCCGCATCTGTTGTCTGATCCCAGCCAACATTTTTTGGGCATGAACCCCGCCGAGAGCTTGGCGGCGGTGCTCGCGGAAATTGCCCAAGAGCCGGCAGTGGATGCGCTGTTAGCCACCGGCGATTTAAGTCAAGATCATCTGGCGGGCAGTTACCAACTGTTTGCACAATTACTGAGTAATCTCACGCCACCCACGTTTGCTTTGCCGGGAAACCATGATGTACCGGCATTAATGACTCAAGTCTTTACCAATAGCACGATTCAGATAGGGCGTTGCTTGGTGCTGGGCTCATGGCAAATATTAATGCTTAATTCCACTGTTGAAGACGCCCCAGCCGGAGAGTTGAGTGGCGCTGAACTGGGGTGGTTAACGCAGGTGATTGAACAACACCCCGAGCGTTATACGATTGTCGCCCTGCACCATAATCCGATTTTAACGGGCTGCAGTTGGCTGGATCAGCATTGTTTGCGCAATGGTAACGAACTGTTGGCACTGATGGGAAAATACCCCCATGTAAAAGCGGTGATCTGGGGTCATGTGCATCAACAGATGGAGCAGCAATATCTGCATGTTCAGCTGCTTGGCGTGCCAGCAACCAGCGTTCAATTTAAACCTCAAAGTGCGGAATTTGCATTAGATGCACAGCCACCGGGTTACCGAGTGTTGCACTTAAGTGCCGATGGCCAGATCCAAAGTACGGTAAAACGCTTAGAGGCAGGGCGTTTTGTGCCGCATTTGGACGTGACAGGGTATTAAGCGCATTGCGGTGACACACCCGTTGGGCATCGTTGCCATGCTCGATAAACCATCATTCAAACGGTAAGCGGGAAGCCAGAATTGCCGTGCGCTTTTTGTGGTCTTGTCGCAATTGCTCAGTTGGCATGAGAAAGCAAAGAATTTCTAACGGGTTTTAGTATAAAATCGAGCGTTCGTTAGCAATTTAATGATGGCTTATGTTGCTTTATCTTCATGGTTTTAACAGTGCACCAAGCTCAACCAAAGCGCAGCAAGTGGCTGCCTATTGGGCGCAGCATTTTGCCGAGCCGGTGGCCATTCCCACGCTGGCTGTCGATCCTCGCATCGCTTTTGAGAGTGCCTTCACTCTGGCTCAAGAAACCCTAGAGCGTGGCCAGCCGTTGCGATTAATCGGCAGCTCCATGGGCGGCTTTTTGGCCACTCATCTGCTGGAAACCTTGCAACCAAAGTACCCACAAGCCGTCATTCAAGCGGTTCTCATTAACCCTGCTGTCACGCCGTGGTTATTGATCCCCCAATGGGTTGGGGAACACATTAACCCTTATACCGGCGAGTCTTTTACGGTCTTGCCGCAATTTGCTGAAGTGCTGCAACAATGGGCACACCCATCCCAAAGTTACCCTGGCCACTATTGGGTCTTAGTACAAAGCGGTGATGAGGTGTTGGACTACCGAGAAGCGGTTGTGCAGTATCAATGTTGCCGCTTACAGGTGACTGCTGGGGGCGATCACAGCTACCCCAATTTTGCCCAACAATTGCCGGCAATCAGCCAATTTTTTGGCCTAAGTTAACGCCAATTCACCTGTAATGCAGGTGCTCCATCACAGCCTTGGAACAACGAATGAGTAACAAATACACCTCCGATGCCATTGAGGTTCTCAGTGGTCTAGAGCCGGTCCAAAAACGCCCTGGTATGTATACCGAAACGGGGCGTCCGAACCACCTTGGCCAAGAGGTGATCGACAACAGTGTCGATGAAGCACTGGCGGGTCACGCCGATGATATCTTGGTGGTACTGCATGCAGATCAATCACTCGAAGTGGTTGATAACGGCCGTGGCATGCCCGTAGACATGCACCCCGAAGAGGGGATCTCAGGGGTTGAACTCATCTTGACTCGGCTGCACGCAGGGGGGAAATTCTCCAACGAAAACTATCAGTTTTCTGGTGGTTTGCACGGCGTGGGGATCTCCGTTGTTAACGCCCTCTCAAAACGGGTTGAGATCAAAGTTCGGCGAGAGGGCCAAGTGCATGAAATCGCCTTTGAGCATGGCCATAAAGTGACGGAACTGGCGGTCACCGGCAGTGTGGGTAAACGCAATACCGGCACCAGTGTGCATTTTTGGCCCGATCCGAAATATTTTGACTCGGCCAATTTCTCCGCCTCGCGTTTAATGCATGGCCTGCGCGCCAAAGCCGTATTGTGCCCCGGTTTACGCATTCGCTTTGAAGATAAAGTGCGTAAAGTGAAACACGAATGGCATTATGAAGCGGGGTTAACCGATTATCTTGCCGATGCCGTGAGTGATTGGCCGACCTTACCCGAACGCCCATTTGTGGGGGCGTTTAGTGGTCATAATGAAGCGGTCGATTGGGCCGTATTGTGGCTACCCGAAGGCGGGGAAAGCCTCGGTGAAAGTTACGTTAACCTCATTCCAACGGCGCAAGGTGGTACCCACGTCAATGGGTTTCGCCAAGGCTTGCTCGAGGCCATGCGCGAGTTTTGCGAATTCCGTAATCTCATCCCTCGGGGCATTAAATTAGGCCCTGAAGACATCTGGGACAGAGCGGCTTACGTGCTCTCCACCAAAATGCAAGATCCACAATTCTCTGGCCAAACCAAAGAGCGGTTATCTTCTCGTCAAGCCAGTGCCTTTGTTTCTGGGGTGGTGCGCGATGCCTTTAGCTTATGGCTTAATGAGCATACCGACCAAGCCGAACTGTTGGCGGAGCTGTGCATCAGCCATGCCCAAAGCCGTTTGCGCAAAGCCAAAAAAGTGGCCCGTAAACGGGTGACTTCTGGGCCGGCTTTACCGGGCAAATTAACCGACTGTTCCGGTCAAGATGCCAGCAAAGGCGAGCTCTTTTTAGTGGAAGGGGACTCGGCCGGTGGTAGTGCTAAGCAAGCGCGCGACAAAGAGTTTCAGGCCATCATGCCACTGCGAGGTAAGATCTTAAATACGTGGGAAGTGGATGCTTCACAGGTATTGGCTTCGCAAGAAGTGCATGACATTTCGGTGGCGATTGGTTGCGATCCCGATAGCGAGGATGTCAGCGGCCTTCGTTACGGCAAAATCTGCATTTTGGCGGACGCCGACTCCGATGGTTTGCACATCGCCACGTTATTGTGCGCTCTCTTTATGCGCCATTTCCGCACTCTTGTTGAATTAGGGCACATCTACGTTGCGATGCCACCGCTGTTTCGGATTGATATCGGCAAATAGGTGCATTACGCCTTAGACGACAGTGAGCGACAGGCCATCTTAGATCGCATTGCGGCCGAGAAAAAGCGCGGCAAAGTACAGGTAACTCGCTTTAAAGGGTTGGGTGAAATGAACCCTGGGCAATTGCGCGAAACCACCATGGACCCGAATACACGTCGTTTGGTGCAACTGACCATTGATGATGGCGAAGCAACCTTGGCGTTGATGGACATGCTGTTGGCGAAAAAACGCGCGCCTGATCGCAAGCATTGGCTTGAAGTGAATGGCGACATGGCGCAACTGGATTAAGGCTTTTTTGTAATGAAAATTATTAGCGGCCGTCATGGCTGCCCTAAGGACGCAAACAATCACCATGACTGATCTTAGTGATATGAGCTTAGAAGGCGTAGAGCAGCAACCGCTGCGTCAATTCGCCGAGCAAGCGTACCTAAACTATTCCATGTACGTCATCATGGATCGCGCCTTACCGCACATTGGTGATGGCTTAAAGCCGGTACAACGGCGCATTATTTATGCCATGAGCGAACTGGGCTTAAACGCCACCGCCAAATATAAAAAATCGGCACGTACCGTCGGTGACGTGTTAGGCAAATACCATCCTCATGGCGATAGCGCTTGTTATGAAGCGATGGTACTGATGGCGCAACCCTTTACTTATCGTTATCCCTTGGTGGATGGCCAAGGAAATTGGGGGGCGCCGGACGATCCAAAATCGTTTGCGGCGATGCGTTATACCGAATCGCGCTTGTCGCGTTTTTCAGAAGTATTGTTGGCCGAGCTTGGCCAAGGGACGGTGGAATGGGGCGCCAATTTTGATGGCACCTTAAAAGAGCCCAAATTACTGCCCTCACGCTTGCCCCACATTTTATTGAATGGCGTAACCGGCATTGCTGTGGGGATGGCTACCGACATTCCTCCGCATAATGCCCGCGAGGTGGCCAACGCGTGTGCCCATTTATTGGATAACCCGAAAGCCTCGTTTGCAGAAGTCTTAAGCCACATTCAAGGGCCGGATTACCCTACGGATGCGGAGATCATCACCCCACGCAGTGAGATCGAAAAGATCTATCGCACCGGCCGTGGCTCCATTCGGATGCGGGCTACTTATACTGTGGTGGATGGCGAAATCATTGTTGAAGCGCTGCCGCACCAAGTGTCTGGCGCCAAATTGATCGAGCAGATCGCGCAGCAGATGCAAGCGAAAAAGCTGCCAATGGTGGCGGATCTGCGTGATGAGTCGGATCATGAAAACCCAGTGCGACTGGTGATCGTGCCGCGCTCTAACCGGATCGATTTGGATCAGTTAATGGGGCATCTGTTTGCCATTACGGATTTAGAAAAAAGCTATCGGGTGAACCTCAATATGCTTGGGCTTGATAACCGCCCAGGGGTACGAGACTTGCACTCGATTTTACTTGAGTGGCTGATTTTCCGAGTGGAGACGGTTCGGCGTCGATTGCAGTATCGCTTAGATAAAGTACTGGCTAGGCTGCATACTTTAGAAGGTTTGTTGGTGGCTTTCTTAAACATTGATGAGGTGATTGAGATCATCCGCAATGAGGATGAACCCAAAACCGAATTGATGGCGCGTTTTGGTTTGTCCGCCACGCAAGCCGAAGCGATCTTAGAGATCAAATTACGCCAATTGGCCAAACTCGAAGAGATGAAAATTCGTGGCGAACTTGATGAGTTGGCGCAAGAGCGCGATAAGCTGCAACGGCTGCTCTCTTCTGAACGTCGTCTCAAAACCTTGGTGAAAAAAGAGCTGCTGGCGGATGCCGAAAGCTATGGTGATGCGCGCCGCAGCCCATTAATGGCTCGCGCGGAAGCCAAAGCCTTAAGCGAACAGGAATTGACCCCAGCCGAAGCCGTTACGGTGGTGATCTCGGACAAAGCGTGGGCACGCTGTGCCAAAGGTCATGATGTGGACCCAGAAAGCCTCTCTTATCGCGCCGGCGATCAATATTTGGCCGCTGCGCGAGGCCGTTCAAACCAACCGGTGGTGTTTTTGGAAAGCTCAGGGCGAGCCTATACCACGGAGCCACATACCTTACCCAGCGGTCGCTCTCAAGGCGAGCCGTTGTCTGGTCGCTTTTCATTGGTGGCTGGGGCGCGGTTAGAGCATGTATTGATGAGTGCCGATGAAGAGATGTACCTGTTAGCCACGGATGCAGGCTATGGCTTTATTGGTAAATTTAGCGACATGGTCAGCCGTAATAAATCCGGTAAAGCGCTCTTAACCGTGCCATTGAATGCCGAAATTTTGCCGCCGCAAAAACTGACGAATGATGGTCAAGAGCGGCTATTAGCGATAACCAGCGAAGGCCGAATGCTGTTATTCCCACTGGCGCAGTTGCCCATATTAGCCAAAGGCAAAGGCAATAAGATCATCGGGATCCCAACCGAGCGTGCCAAATCACGGGAGGAGCTGCTAAAACACTTGTTGGTGGTGCCAAGTGGTAGCCAAGTTACGCTTTGGGCTGGTAAGCGTAAATTGACTTTGCGGGCGGACGATTTAAATCATTACGAAGGCGAGCGAGGCCGCCGTGGTAACAAACTGCCGCGCGGCCTGCAACGTGTTGATCGGGTTGAATTGGAATCGACCTTATTGGTCAGCACCAACGAAGAGATGCCAGTTTAAAGTGGCTTAAGGCGTGAATAAGCAAGCGTACGATTAACGGCGCTTGCTTGCGCTGATGCCATTGCGTACTCTGCTCGGCAGAATGAGTTGTGTTTTTTGACTGCCATGAAAGCGATTGATCTAGCAAACTGGCCACGTGCCCAGCAGTTTCATCTATACCAAACGATTGCCTCTCCTTATGTGGGGATCTGTGCTGAGGTGGAGATCACCGAGTTATTGGCTTATTGCCGTCAACATCAGCTCAGCAGTTATCGGGCAATCATCTACGCTTTTGTTTTGTGTACCGAGCAACTGCCATGGTTACGCCAGCGGATCCGAGGTCAGCAAGTGATTGAGCATGCGCAATTGCAAGTTGGGATCACCGGTTTACATGCGGATCAACAAGTGCGTTTTGGTCGCATCGAACCGGCCTCGAATTGGCCGCAATTTGATGCGCAAGCGCAAGTGACGATTGCCAATCTGCACCATACGCCAGCGCTGTTTAATGGCGTAACCGCCACCATTGACGACAACGTCATCTATTTAAGCTGTTTGCCATGGCTGCGTTTTAGCCAATGCAGCCACCCAGTACCAATGGCACCGAGTTGTTCCATTCCACGGATCGCTTGGGGCAAATACCACCAAGATGGCGCACAAACACGGATGCCGGTATCCATTCAAGCTCACCACGGTTTGGCGGATGGCTGGCACGTTGCCCAGTGTTACCAGTTATTGGAACAGTTGTTTTCGCAGCCGCAGCAGTGGCTCTTGGCGGCAACAGCCCAAACCGCTTAACTGAGCGAACAACTGTTTTGCCAATGGTTGCCGCCAGATCATTGCCGCCCTATACTAGGCGCCCCTCAACTTCGGAGAGTTATGCGTGTTGGCTTTAATCCGTGGCCTATTAATGGTGGTACTGCTGTTTGCAGTTTTTATTGGGACGCTGTTGCTGTGCTTAGTGCGTCCGTTTCATCGCGATAATGTGGCGGTTGTGGCCCGTTGGTTTGCACGTGCAAGCTGTGTAGTGGGGTTGAAAATTGAACGTCGTGGCTTAGCGCATTTAAGTGAACAACAGCCGATGGTGCTGGTGGCCAACCACCAAAATAATTTTGACCTATTTACCCACGCCAGTATGGTTCCTAAGGGCACCGTCAGCATTGGGAAAAAAAGCTTAAAATGGATTCCATTTTTTGGCCAAATCTATTGGCTAACAGGCAATATTTTAATTGACCGTGCAAATGCCTCAAAAGCGCGCAGTACGATTGAAAATACCACTAAAAGCATTCGAGATAAGGGCCTGTCAGTGTGGATTTTCCCAGAGGGAACACGCTCTTATGGTCGTGGTTTACTGCCATTTAAAACGGGGGCTTTTCATACGGCTATCAACGCTGGGGTACCCATTGTGCCGGTTGTGGCTTCTTGCCAACAGGAGTTACGTTTTGGGCGCTGGCATAATGGCACCATTATTGTTGAAGCATTAGCGCCAATCAGTACGGCCGGCATGACCAGTGCCGATGTGCGACAATTAGCGCAACAAGTGCATCAGCAAATGGCCGAACACTTTGACAAAATTAGTGCTGAAGCGCAGCAACTCAATGCCGCTAAAGCCGCCTAAGTTGTAGGAAAAAAGTAATGATGACAGCAGAACAGCTGATCGAAGAACAGCAGATGGAAACCCGTGAGATCGTACAAGCCTTGCTTGATGATGGCTCTCAAGCCGATGCGATTTACGCGATTGAGCACCATTTTGCCGCTGAAAATTTTGACGCCTTAGAAAAGTTGGCCGTCGATGTATTTAAAGCCGGTTACGCAGTAGAAGATGCGGAAGAGATTGAATTGGACGATGGCAGCATCGCCTTTTGTTTCAGTGCCGTGATCGAACATGAGCTGGATATCGAACGCTTGGATAGCGATTGCAATGCGTTAATTGCGCTTGCGACAAAGCATAACGTCTTATATGACGGTTGGGGCACCCACTTTATCGAGCCTGATGGCACGCACCATTAATGCGCTTTTCGCGTAAGGCAAAACGCCCTCATTGAATGAGGGCGTTTTTGTTGGGGCACAGCAGAGACACCCGCAGTGGCCTGCGGCGCCTCTTTTAGAAACTCGCAAGCCGATAGAGGATAGCGCCCCCCACTAAGCAAAATACGGTGCCACACAGGGCATCTAAGAGTATGGCGCTGCGTTGTAAACGTTGCTGCATGCGCGCACCGGTGAGCAGATACGCCAACAGCGCAAACCAGCCAAACGAAAGCCCCCAAAGTAAGAAGATCGCAATCCCTTTGCCGGTCAAGCTCATCTCAGTCGGTATCAAACTGCCCAATAAGCTGATAAAAAACACCAGTGCTTTGGGGTTTAGCAAATTGGTGACAAAGCCTTTTAAGACCGCAGCACGGGCATTGATCGTCGCGGTGTTTGGGCTACACCCCTCCGTTATGGGCTGGCCCCAGCGCTGAGCGACGGCTGACAAGGCCATCACACCTAAATAAAGCAGGTATGCGCCGCCGGCCA
>JAWXTX010000031.1:0-24980 GCA_044433165.1 Ferrimonas sp.
GACAAAAACCGCGGCGTATAATCCAACGAGTGGTTCTACTCCCGCCACAAAAGCAAAGGCAACGGCTTCTGGTACGAGGGCTAACGCGACGGTAAGCCCTGAGAGAAGATCCGCTTTGATGGAAGCATGGGGATTGCTGCGTAATTCAAACATCAATAAATTACTCTGTTGGGAAGGCGAGTACGATTTTGGTCGCATAAAATTAACACTGGCTTAGCATTTCGTCAAAGTGGCTGTTAATAAATGCGATTGGCAGAAATCATCATTTGTGACGATGATTGAAATGGCATCTTTGAGATTGAAAAAGAGCGGGCAAATTGGCATTTAAGGTGGATATATGGATGAGTTGCGCATCGGCATTGCCCTTGGCAGCGGCGCCGCAAAAGGCTGGGCCCATATTGGGGTGCTGCGAGGGTTACAGAAATTAGGCATTGCGCCAACTATGGTTGCCGGTTGCTCAATTGGTGCCTTTGTTGGCGCGGCTTACGCAGCGGGTAAGCTCGATGAACTGGAACAGTGGGTGCTGGGGTTTTCCAGTTGGGACGTGGTGGGGTTAATGGATTTATCGTGGCGTCGCGGGGGAATTATTGGCGGTGAAAAAGTGTTTGCAGAGGCCAGTAAAGCCATCGGCATGGATCAAGTGGCGGATCTGGCGTTGCCTTTTATTGCGGTTGCCACCGATCTCTACAGTGGCCAAGAGATCTGGCTTGAACAAGGCCCATTAGAGGATGTGGTGGGGGCGTCATGCGCCATTCCCGGGCTGATTTTGCCAAAACAAGTGGGGGAACGCTGGTTAGTCGATGGGGCGGTAGTGAATCCGGTGCCGGTTTCCGCTTGCCGAGCGTTAGGGGCGGAAATGGTGATCGCCGTTGATTTACAAGGTGAGGTACGTCAGCACAGCGAAGTGTCAGTACGGTTAGATTTAACGCAGCCATCCAGCCTCGCAACGGCAGAAGCCATACCTGCCGAGGTGAATGGTAGCCCGAATATGGCCTCAAGCGAGGATGAGCCAGCCTTGGTAGTGCAACCTTTGCAAGCGGATGAGACGCAATCCCGAATAAAGCGCGACGCACCAGCGGCTGCAGCGAAGGCGCTTCTGGCACAAGTGGATGACGCGGCCACCGCAGAACAGCCGGATAAGCAAGAGAAACAGGAAAAAGGCGTCAACAACAGCTTTGTCGATTTGCTGATGTCGGGCAAACAGTGGGTTGAAAAACTAACCGATAATTTTTCTGGCGACAGCAACAGTGACAGTGAGCCGACCCCCAATGCATTAGCCGTAATGCACCAGTCGATGCAGATTTTAGAACAGCGTCATAAACGAGCGCGCTTGGTGGGCGATGTGCCCGAAGTTTTGATCTTGCCGCAAGTGGGCGAAATTATGACGATGGAATTTCAACGGGCAGAGGAGGCCATCGCCGCTGGTGAAGCGGCCGTTGGACGGATTGCTCATATTTTGCAAGCGGAGATTGAACGCTTACAACGGGCGCGCCATCGGCAGCAGTTGCGTCATCACCGTCAGCATGGCCACCGAAGCTGAATAGAGCGGGAAAACTTAAACTAACGAAAAAGCGAGCCGAAGCTCGCTTTTTGCTGTGCATAAGTAGAACCATTAGAACTGGTGGTTAAACTGCACCGAGAAGTAGTTTGCGCTGGACTTGGTGGTCGCGGTTAAAAAGATATCATTTGGGGCTAGCAGAGAGAGCAGCTCAGACTTTTCTTCCACATCGGCGGCTTTGGCCGACACGTGGGCAAAACCAAAGTCTAAGCTTGATTGATTCGACAGCTTCATGGTGGCACCAACCGAGTACCAGATGCGATCCGAATCCGGAATGGAGACCGAGGTTAGCTCATCGGTGACCCCTTGGTCGTAGGCGATCCCCGCTCGTACGCTAAAGAGGTCATTAACGTTGTAGGTGGTGCCCAAACTGGTAAACCAAGAGTCCTTCCAGTGGTATTCTTTTAGTGTACCATTACCTACAGACGTGTTACCGATATAGCCATCTGTAAGCTCAATGCTGTCAAAGGTGCTCCACTGGGTCCACTGCAGGGTGTAGTGCATGGCCCACACTGGGGTTAATTGGTGGAAGCCCGCCACTTGGAAAATGTCGGCGACAGGCACTTCAATTTCATCAAAGCTGACAGTGGTACCAACAGTAGTATTGAAAACGTCAATGGTGCCGTCGGCTTGGATGCTTGGGCTAAAGCGGTAGCTTAAGCCAATGCGGTGGTTGGCGTTAAACTCGTAAGTGGCGCCTAAAATCGCGCCTAAGCCGATCCCTGAAGCATCCACATCCACAATCGCACCTTGGCCACGCTGCAAATACCCTTCACCGTAGATAATGTCGATGCCCGCGCCGACAGAGAGCTGCTCATTAATGCGGTAAGAGGCCGATAAGTTCCAGTTAATGGTGGTTACTTCGGTTTCGCCTAGCAAATCAAGTGGCGCATTTGCTGCGGTGATGAGTGAATTGGTGTTGGTGCCGGTACCGTAGTTGGAGAACAGCGCGCTACCTACGGCAAAGTTGTCGCTTAATGGATGGATGTAATACAGGTTTGGGATCACCTTTGCGTCAGCCGCATCGGAAATGGAACCCAGCTCCGCATCATTAACAGAAGCGTTTTTTACATCCACCTGAATGTCGGCGAACGTTAATCCACCCGAGAACGCCGGCGCATTGAACATGGCCATCGCCGCAGGGTTACGCGATAGCACAGAGGCATTATCCGCAATCACCGCATCGCCAGCAAAAGCACGGCCAATACCGGTGGCCGATTGGCTATTTAACTGAAAGCCTGCCGCGGCACTTTGGCCGGCAACCAGCGCCAGCATGCAACCACTGGCGATTTTGGTTAACTTGTTCATTTCGTATTCCTATGGCCATAAAGGCGAATTAAAGCAATGAAAGGATGGTAAGGAGGGGAACAACAGCGGCATATCCGACCAGCCATCGCATTAATCATTGTGTGATCTTGCTCAAATAATGGCAGTGAATTGTTATTTTTGCGAAAGATATTTGCTGTAAAAATGGCATAAAAAAAGGAAGGTTTTTACCTTCCTTTTGTCAAGATTGCGTTTAGAGTGTTAGCTCAAATTGCTTGTGGCGTTCAACCACTTGCTGCTCTACCGGCCAAATGGCGCTGGCAATCACACCAGCCAATGTTGCTAAGATAAAGCCGGGTAGCAGTTCGTACATATCAAACCAGCCCCCAGTTAATTGCTTCCATACCACGACCACCAGTGCCCCAACTAAGATGGTGCTGATGGCGCCTTGGCGGCTGTAATTACGCCAGTAAAGGGCAAGCAAAATGGTTGGCCCAAACGCCGCGCCAAAACCAGCCCACGCATAGCTTACCAGTGCCAATACCGAAGATTCTGGATTTAAGGCAATCATAATCGCGATGACGGCGACGACGGCAACGGTGATCCGGCCGACCCAAAGACGCTGTTTTTCGCTGGCATTGGGGTTCACCCATTTGTGATAAAAATCTTCCGTTACTACGGAGGAGCAAACCAGCAATTGAGAATCAATGGTGCTCATAATGGCCGACAAAATGGCAGCCACCAAGATCCCCGCAATCCAAGGATTAAAGAGCACTTTGGTTAATTCAATAAACACCATTTCGGCATTGGCCAGTGGCCCTTGGTTAAACACCAACATGCCGGCCATGCCTGTAGCCAAAGCGCCAATTAACGCCAATACCATCCAAAACATGGCAATAAAACGTGCCCGCGGAATGGCTTGAGGGCCACTGATGGCCATAAAGCGAGAGAGAATATGAGGCTGGCCAAAATAACCCAGTCCCCAAGCGCACAGGGAAATAATGCTAAAAAGGCTTAAACTGGCTGGTAATAATTGCAGGCTTTCTGGAGCAAGATGGGCGTGGTTGAATTCGTTGCTGCTAAATACGACGGCTGGGATCAACAGTAATGCCAGTAGCATTAAGATCCCTTGGAAAAAGTCGGTCCAGCTAACAGCAAAAAAACCACCAATAAAGGTGTAGGACACAATAATAAAGGCGCCGATAAGTAACGCTGAGGTGTATTCAAGCCCAAATACTTGCTCGAATAAGAAAGCACCACCCACGAGACCCGATGAGGTATAGAAGATAAAGAACAATAACGTGGTGCTGGCTGCAACCAAACGGAGTAAACCAGATTGATCGTTAAAACGGCGCTCAAAAAAATCGGGTAGGGTTAATGAATCATTGGTGTATTCGGTATAAACCCGTAACCGTTTTGCTACCAGCAGCCAGTTAAGCCAAGCGCCGACCAACAGGCCAAGCCCAATCCAAGCTTCACTGAGGCCAGAAACATAAACCGCACCGGGCAGGCCTAAGAGCAGCCAGCCCGACATATCTGAGGCACCCACCGATAAAGCGGTGACAGCCGGCCCCATTTTACGACCGCCAAGAATGTAATCGGAGGAAGTTGTGGTGGCGCGGTATGCCACGATGCCAATCCCAAGCAAAATGATGAGATAGGCCATAAATGTAATAATAGTTGATATTGGCATAATCATTCTTCTGGTTAAATAAGTGGACTCGGGCTCGCCAAAGCTCGCTCAAGTTGCACAACTCAGCGTTATGAACGCCATTAATTTAGAGTCGCAAGGGAAAATTATGACCAAAACACAACAACATGAAAAGTGGCAATGGCGCGCATTTGATGAATTAACCATTTTACAGCTGTATTCGCTGTTAAAACTGCGTGAACAGGTGTTTCAACTAGAACAAAATAGTTTGTATGCGGATCTGGATGATCAGGACCAGCAGGCATTTCATCTGTTATTAGAAACCGAAGATGGCCTTGTTGGGTATTTGCGTTTGCTTGCTGCGCAAGGCAATCAGATTAAAATGGGGCGCATTGTTTTACACCCCTCTGTTCGCGGCCAACAACTGGGACGTCGCTTGATCGCAGCGGGTTTGGTGAAGGCTGCGGCTCAAGTACCCGCAGGCATTGTGTTGATCTCCGCTCAGGTGAGCTTACAAGATTATTACCAGCAATTGGGGTTTGTGGTGTGCTCTGAGCCTTATGATGATGGTGGCGTGTTGCACCAGCAGATGCGACTGCAATTAAATTAACCACCTTGTTTGCCACTAACGGCATTGAATTTCACGATAGCATTGTGGGTTAAATGGCGCTTAACTGCAGACTCAGTTGCTGCATAAATGGCCGTAGCTGCTGTTGTGGTGTACCAACAAACGCTAATTGCCAGTGCTGTTGTTGCTGGCCAATGCCGTGATAGTGCTCATTGGCAAATTGTGGGGGGAGGCTGTGGCCAGCTTGAGCTGGGATCACAAACAGCGTAATGGCGCCCTCTGGGCTGGCAAAGACAATATGCAAGCTGCGAACGCCATTAAAGGTGCAAAAGTTGGCGTGCACAATTTCTGCTGGCACTTGGTTGAGTTGCGCCCCTAACGTGGCCAGTTTTTGGTTTAATCCCGCTAAGCTGACCGATGTAGTAGGTGGGTGTGTTAGCAGCGTGGCTTCATGCTGCACATGGGCAAGGGCGTGCTGCCCGAGATCAACCGATTGTGGTGATACAGACAACGTAGCTAGCCCAATACCAAATACAAAGGCGATGCTAGCGGCGCTGGCCAACTGCCAGCGGTGTTGGCGTTTGCGTTGCTGCTGCTCGGCTAGCTGCTGTTTTAGCAGGATTTTATCGGCAATATCTGGGGCTACCGGTAAAGCCAGTACTTGACTTAGACGCCGTTCAAATTGCTGTGCTTGCTGGTATCGCTCGGCTTTGAGCGCCGATTGAGCGAGCGCTTGTTGCAAGGCGGGATCGGTGTCGTGGGGATCGGTAAGCAAGCGGCGACGAAATTCAAGTTCATCCATTGTGCTGTTCCCATGATTGTTGCGGTTCGATAATGGCGTCACGCAGTTGCTTGCGGGCGCGAAATAGCCGCGTCATAACGGTGTTGCGGTTTAATTTAAGTAAGGCGGCGATCTCTTCTCCATTGAAGCCGTATAGCACTTGCAGCACCAAAGGTTCGCGATATTCTGGCGACAGTTGGGCAATTTTTTGGCGCAAAAGGTGCTGTTCTGTTTGTTGGGCGGGGCCGAGGTTGTGGGGATCAATGGTTGTCTCGTGATCCAGCTCACTGAGCTCAAATTGCTTGCGCTCAAAACGGCGAGCGTTTTCTCTGCGAAGAATGGTGATCAACCAAGCTTTAGCGGCATGTTCGTCATTGAGTGAGTCCAATGCTTTCCAAGCGCGCAAAAACGTTTCTTGCAGTAGATCTTCTGCCACAACGGGATCATGTACCAACCAGCAAGCGTAGCGGTACAGATCCCCATGCAGTGCCCGAACAAGGGCTTCATAACGACGTTGTTTATTCATCCTATCGGAGGTGACCGCCGTCGCCGTCGTTTTATTGCGCAACCGGCTTAACATTTTTGCTCCTGCTCACCATTCCCTGTGAACAGGATAGAGTTAATTCGGGTTTAGTGGCGCTAATTGATTGATCCCACTATTGGCGTATTCCTGTGGCAAGGCTGATAACGCCTCAGCTAAAGCATGTCCTTGCCATTGTTGCTGATCTTGGCTATAGCGGCTTTGCTGTAATTGATGCAGTGGTTCGGCCAAACTGGGCAAATATTGCGGTAACTCAGCCAATGAGATTGGGCGCGACAAATATTGGCTTGCCCACTGTGGCAAGATATTCAGCGCTTGCGCAGCTTGATTGTGCCGACACGCTTGAATCAGTTGTGGCAAGAGCGAAGAAACTACCGCGCTATGAGCGGGGGCATCCGCTACTGGCAGCGGTGTTTGCCGACGCCAACCCCACCATAATGTGACTAACCATAATAATGCCCAGCAGACACTGCTGAGTTGCCACCAGATAAGATGTGGATGATCCGCACTGGTGGTGGAGTTTGAGCTGGTTGAATTGATTTGAGGCTGCGACGTGGCTGTGCCTTGACTCGGTAGTGTCAGCGCCTCAGCGGTTTGATGCGGGTTGGCTAATACCGTGATGGTTTGTGCAGGCAACGTTGCCCACTCTTGTTGAGCTCGTTGCACATTCCACCAAGGAATGCGAATGGCGGGAATGGTAAATTCCCCCGCTTGTTGGGGTACGATGGCAATGGCTTGAGTTAATTGAGCCGTCAGCTGGTTTTGGTTTAACCCTTCACTGCGCTGAGCTTTATCTGGGTAGATCCGCACCCCTGATATGGCAGGTAAGCGGATTTCAGGCAGTGCGGCTCCAACGTTCCCCGTCGCCAGCAGTGTAAAATCTAAGGTAAGCGGTTGGCCGGCGGTAATCTCATTGCTGGCCAATTCTTGCATGCTTAATGTTACGGCATCGGCCGTCAGCCAATGGCCTTGGTAGCTGCTTGGCTGAGGTTTGACTTGGAATGTTAAGGGCTGGCTTTCTGCCATGTAGCTGCGGGTTTGAGGGCTGCTAAAAAAGCTATCACGGCTGCCGCCGATAAATAACTGGCCTTCAAAGACAACAGGGTTTAGTGCCAGCTCGCCACTTTTTTCTGGGATCAATAAATAATTGCGTGTAATTACGTGCACGCGCCGACCATTGATGATCTCATTTTTATTTTGGTCTTGCCCCAGTTGTTGCAGCGTGAAATCTTCCTGCTCTGGCGGGATTAAGGCGCCCTCTTGCAGATCACCGCTGATGCTAAGGGTAACGCGTAAGGTGGTGGCTTGACCTACCCAAAGATCGTTATTATCCACCTCAACCGTCAGTTGAACCGGCGCGGTATTGTAGCCTTGGTTCTGGCCTTGGCCAATGACGGCCAAATTAATGGGATTACTGCTAATGCCATTAATGGTTAGTGCGGGGATTAAGACATTGCCTTCATGTTTGGGCATTAAGACGATTTGCCAGCGGGTTTCGGAAATTGAACGAAAGTTGATGTTCTTTTGGCTGCGGCTGATGTTAGCGCGGCGAACGTTAAAGTCGTGCTCTAACGGGGTTAAGTCTAAATGCGCATCGGTAAACGCATTCGCGGTAATTGTTAATTCGAAGGATTGACCCATCGAGACCGGATTTTCACTGACCGTGGCTTGCAGCTCGGTAAAGGCCCATGCCGGTGTACACGATAAACACCATAACACTAGAGCCAGTTTTATGGTTTGAAGAAAAGCCATAAAAGGCTGTTTTACTGGGGTTACCACTGGGTTTGCTCCCGCTGTTGAAAGCCTTGTTGTTGACGTTGTTCATATTCCAAACGCATTTTATTGCGCAGTAATACACTGGGATCATCAATAACGCGATTAAGGGTATTAGTAAGCCGCTGTTGCTGCTCTGGGGTTAAATGTTCATAGGCATTCGAATCCGAAGCCTCATTTGAGGGCTCTGTCGGAATATTGCCATCGGATGAAAGGGGATCAGGTTGATCCTTCTCGGCAGAGTCTTGACCATCATCCAACGATTCGGGTTGACGATTTTGGTTGGCGTCTTGGTCCTCGTCAGTCGATTCTGATGGGCTGTTTTGGTTGACGTTTTGGCTATCGTTAGACGGTTCTGATGGACTATTTTGGTTGGTGTCTTGGTCCTCACCAGCCGGTTCTGATTGACCGTTTGGGTTCGACTTTTGTTGTTCGTCCGCTGAGCCGTCTTCCGATTGTGGTTGTTGGTTTTCTCCTGTTTCATTCTGCTGTTGCTGTTGCTGTTGCTGTTGCTGTTGCTCAAGCAGGGCTTTTGCTATTTCTAAATTGGTTGTGGCTTGAGGGTGATTGGGCTCTTGTGCTAGCACACTTTGATAACGGTCAATGGCCTCTTGATAGCGCGCCAGTTGCATTAGAGCGTTAGCTTGGTTATAGGAGCCAAGGGGGCCAGATATCGCATTAAAAGCCTCAAGCGCGTCTTCGTATTGCTCTGCGTTATACGCGGCCGCGCCTTGTTCAAACGATTGATACGTTTGTTGTGCATCCGTAACCCAAGGTGAAGCGTGAGCAGAGGGCGTATTCACTAGGGCCAGTGGCGCCAATAGAATCAGCAAAATGCCATAACGACGCAAGCTAAAGGCCAAGAGCGGCAAGACTAAAACTAATAGATAGCCGCCGCGATCCAGCCACAATGCTTGCGTCTGTTCCTGCTCTGTCTTGACTTGGTTTGGGTTGATGAGAGTATGGATTAATTGCTGTAAATCTTGATCACCCGGTTGGCTTATTACCATTTTGCCACCACTGCTTTGAGCCAAATCGGCCAAGGCTTGGTAATGGGTTTTGGCTAAGGCCAAGCGGCCATCTTGTAAGCGAATAAATTCGCCATTGGGCAAAGCCATGGGGGCACCTTCGGCGCTGCCGATGGCCAGTACTTGCAATTGCCATGGCATCTTTTGTAATACTTTTTGCGCATTCTGGGCGTGCTCTGGCAGCAAATCATCGGTAATTAAAATGATTTCTCCCTGCTGATAGCCCGCGTCTTGCAGCAATTTATCGGCTTGTTGTAATGCCGCGGGTAAGTTGGAGCCAACCACTGGCATGATTTCGGGATTGAGCGCTGGCAGTAAGTTGGCAATGGTGTTGCGATCACTACTGAGGGGAGCGAGTGCAAAGGCGTCGCCAGCATAGGCAACCAATCCCAGTTCCCCTTCATCCATCATGGCTAACAGATCTTGAGCTTTATAGCGCGCGTGAGTTAGGCGGTTGGGGGTAAAATCGGTGGCCCACATCGAGGCAGACATATCCATTACTAATACGCGCCCTTGCTGCAGTTGAAACAGCGGTGTTTGCCGTCGATCCCAACTTGGGCCAGCTAAAGCGATGATCATTATTGCCATCACCAGATAAGGCAACCACGGGCGTGATTGAGATTTACTGTGATCGCCACCCAGCATGGCTTTATGCAAATGTGGCGGCAGTATTTTTGCCCAATGAGGCTGGCGCTCTTGAGTACGGCGCACATAAATAAAGAGTGGCAATAACAGCAGTAGCAGCCCTAATAGGGCGGGGCGAAGAAAATGAAAATCAGCCAAAACGTCGTCCTAATGCAAGTAACATCAGCAGCATTAATGCGGGTGCTAACAAATAAGGGTACAGTTCGGTTTGGGGGCGCCAAGTTTGCTGCTCGCGGGCAATGGGCTCTAACGCATCGATGGTTTGATAGATCTCACGCAGCTCTTGGGGGTTGCGTGCCCGAAAATAACGGCCACCGGTGGCCTCACTTAATTTGATAAAGCTTTGCTCTGCGGCATCCAGCTCTGCCGAAGGGTTGACTGTGCGCGAACCAAATAAGGAACGTTGTTGTTGTTCGCTGGAACCGACCCCAATGGTATACAGTTTTACGCCGATTTGGCGGGCGAGTTGGGTGGCTTGTTCAGGTGAAAAATCACCCGCATTATTGACGCCATCAGTAAGTAAGATCAGGGTTTTATTGCTTTGTTCAAGCTGGTTAAAACGTTTGCTGGCTAAGGCGATGGCATTCCCAATGGCGGTTTGGCTGCCCACCAGCCCGATCTCAGCTTCGCTGAGATAACGTTTGATGCTGTTACGATCAAAGGTGAGCGGAGCTTGCACATAAGCATCGTCGGCAAACAAGATTAACCCCAACCGATCGCCTGCGCGCTTTTCAATAAACTCCCCCAATACTGATTTTACCAGTTCTAAGCGGCTGACAGAGCGCCCTTGTAGCACCATATCTTGCTGTTCCATTGAACCTGAAAGATCGACAGCCAGCATCAGATCGCGCCCTTCACGTGACAGGGGAATTGGCTGGCCAAGCCAGAGTGGGCGTGTGCCGGCTAAGAGAGTGAGCCCCCAGACGATGATGGCAAGTACCATCCATAGGCGCTTGGGTTTGGGGCTTTGGCCATTTTCGATGTCGTGGCCAAGAGCCCAAGGCAGCTGCAGTGCGGCTGACGACCGCGCTTTTTGGCGTGGCAATAACCAAGGCAATGGCAGCAGTAAGAGCAACCATGGCCACTGTAAACTAAGCATGAGGCTCTCCATTGGCGATTTTTTGAATGACTCGCGTGGCCGCTTGGTGCAACTGTTGTTGCTGTGCGTGAGTTAATAACACGGGATCTTTGGCATAGCTGTTGCCAAGCAGTTCTTCCCATGGCTCGGCTGCATAATCCATTAAAAAAGCGCGCCAAGTGGTGCCGTGGAGTTGGGCGATTCGCTCTCGTTGCCCGTATGCAGCAAAAGTGCGCTTTAATAGGGCGCTGACGTGGTTCGAGTAGTTCGCATTATTCGGCTCAAATTGAGCCAGTTCCGCTAAGGCGGCCGAGGCCTGCTGCCAGCGCTGTTGGTGGCGTCTGTATTGGCGGTAAAGCGCAATCACGACGCTCACCAAGGCCAGTAAGCTCAGGCCAATTAAAGCCCACCAGCCCCAAGCCCAATCTAAAGGGCCATTGCCGGGAATTGGCGGTGCGATTAAATCTTCTAAGTCTGCGAGTGTTATCATAGCCATAACTGTTGCCACTGCTGCTCTAATGGTACAGCGGCACTAATTTCAGTAACTGGGAGTTGTAATTGACGCCCATGTTCGTGGGCATTGTGGTGCGCTTGTTTCCAGCGAATCGCTAAAAGTGCCGCGTTTTTCGGATCTAACCAGCGAATTGGCCCTGCGCTGCCCACTTGAATTGGGAGTGTGGTTTGTTGCTGAGCGAGCGTATTAAATAGCGGATCAGTAATACAAAATAAGCGCAGTTGTGCGTGTTTACGCAGCTGCCGTAACTGATTTAATGCTATCTCATCAAACCCTAATGGATTAGCAATAATCACAATTTGGCTACCAGGGCGTGCTAAACGTTGCAAGCGCTCTAACGCATTGTGCCAATATCGGCCCGTTTGATCAGGTTGGCTGTGGCTTAAAGTAGGTTGTTGCAGCTCAACCAACGTCTCTAATATGGGTAAGATCCCCGCTCGGCGAGCTTTGGGTTTGAGCTCTCGATGTTGCGCCTCTGAAGCGATAACGCCTCCAAGCCGATCGCCTTGCTGGCTAACGTGCCAGCCAATCAGCGCGGCCAGATGGGCTGCTTGTACCGATTGCAACACCAGTTGTGAGCCAAACTGTAAGCGGTTGCCCATATCTACACATAACAACACGGGTTGTTCGCGTTCATCTTGAAAGAGCTTGGTATGGGCTTTACCTGTACGAGCCGTTACCCGCCAATCGATGCTGCGGATGTCATCCCCATATTGGTATGGCCGAACTTCGGAAAACTCCATGCCACGGCCTTTTAAGCGCGATAAACGCTCACCGGCCTGCAAGGCGCAAGCGCGGCCACTGTGATGGCTGCGCACCAATCGTTGATGCTCAGAACGACTTAAGAGCTCTTTTAGCGTAAGCGTAACGCCATCGCTGTCGCGGGGAAGCGCTAACATTTAGGGCACCGCAACTAATTGCAATAAACGCGCAATCACTTGGTCTTTGCTGATCCCTTCGGCCTCGGCTTGGTAGCTGAGTAAGATCCGGTGACGCAGCACATTAGGGGCAACGGCTTGAATGTCTTCCGGCGAAACAAAGTCGCGACCATGTAGCCAAGCCCGTGCACGGGCACAACGTTCAAGGGCAATGGAGGCGCGCGGGCTTACGCCCCATTGCAGCCATTGGCCCAGTTGTGGGTCGAGCTGGCTTGGGCGACGAGTGCTCATGACCAAAGCCACAATGTATTGCTCTAACTGAGGTGCTAAATACAAGTTCAAGGTTGCGCTGCGTGCGGCAAACAGCTCGGCTTCGGTTAGTGCTGGCGGTGGTTCAATGCGAGTTTGTTGCGCCTCATTGCGTGACAGCGCCAAAATTTGCAGCTCGGTTTCGGCATTTGGGTAATCCAATGATAAATGCAGTAAAAAGCGGTCAAGCTGCGCTTCTGGCAGAGGATAAGTGCCTTCGTTTTCGATGGGATTTTGGGTTGCCATAACCAAAAACAGCTTAGGCAATGGATAGCTTTTTTGACCAACGGTGATCTGGCCTTCAGCCATGGCTTCTAACAAGGCCGATTGCACCTTGGCCGGCGCTCGATTGATTTCATCAGCCAAAATTAAGTTGTGAAATAAAGGCCCAGGCTGAAAGGTAAATTGGTTGGTTTCTTGTCGAAAAATATCACTGCCGGTGAGATCGGCCGGCAGCAGATCAGGGGTAAATTGAATGCGCTGAAAATCCCCTTGAATGCAATGGGTTAGCGCATTTACTGCGCGGGTTTTGGCCAATCCTGGTGGTCCCTCAACCAATAGGTGGCCATCGGCAAACAGCGCGATTAAGAGCCCTTCGACCAGATTTGGCTGACCTAAAACCATTTGTTGCAGATACTGCTGGATTTGTTCAATTCGTTGAGCGTGCATTGGATTCTCTTTTGGCGGTTTAAAAGGGCGTTTCTAAACGCCAACTTTTCAGAACAATACTGAAAATACTGCATATTTTATGTTTTGAGCAAGCCCGCAGCTTGCTCTGTATTACACCATAGTGAACCATTAACCGTTTTGCGCTTTCTTTGGTTTTTGCATAGCGCTAGCGTGCGTAAAACCGCAGTGCTCTCGGCGCAAACTGGATGCACGGCCATGGCGTGTATTTCGGATTAGACAAAGCATTAGCCAATTAATTCATCGGCAGATTCACACAACTGTTTAAAACTAAATCCAGCGCAGATAGTATGAATTTAATCCATCCGTGGGAAAGCCACGATTGAAGGATTTCCTGCTTTAAAAATATGAAAAGGACTTGATAAATGAAGCAGCAACTGAAAACCGCAAAGGGCGATCGAATCGCCATTGTGGCTGGATTACGGACACCGTTTGCCCGTCAAGCCACAGAGTTTCATGGCGTTTCGGCGTTAGATTTAGGCAAAATGGTAGTGGCCGAGCTTTTGGCTCGCAGTGAGCTTGACCCTGCCACTGTTGATCAAGTGGTTTATGGGCAGGTGATCCAAATGCCTGCCGCGCCAAACATTGCCCGCGAGATTGTGTTGGGCACGGGCATGAACGTGGCAACCGATGCCTATTCTGTTACGCGGGCTTGTGCCACCTCATTTCAATCAACGGTCAATGTGGCCGAATCCATTTTGGCTGGTACCGTCGACGTGGGCATTGCTGGCGGTGCGGACTCCAGCTCTGTGCTGCCAATTACAGTGAGTAAACGCTTGGCGCACGCGCTGGTCGATTTGAATAAAGCGCGCACGTTAAGACAACGACTGGCCATTTTTTCCAAATTAAATTTAAAAGATTTGGCACCAGTGCCACCGGCAGTAGCGGAATATTCCACCGGTTTGTCGATGGGACAAACCGCGGAGCAAATGGCCAAAAGCCACCATATTAGCCGCCATGATCAAGATGCGATGGCATTGCGTTCGCATCAGTTAGCTCATCAGAGCTGGGAGTCGGGGGTTATGGCGCAGGAGGTGATGACTTGCCATGTGCCGCCTTATAAAACCTATCTTGAGCGCGATAATAATATTCGTGAGTCCATGAGTATGGACAAACTGGCCAAATTAAAGCCGGTATTTGATCGCAAACATGGCACCGTATCTGCCGCCAATTCCACCCCTTTAACCGATGGCGCTTCCGCCATTTTATTAATGCCGGAAGGGCGCGCCAAAGCCTTAGGCTATGAACCGCTAGGCTACATAAAAAGTTACGCCTTTAGTGCCATTGATGTTTGGGAAGACATGCTAATGGGACCTTCCTATGCCACGCCAATTGCCTTAGACCGAGCAGGGATGACCTTAGCTGATCTGGATTTAATTGAGATGCATGAAGCCTTTGCGGCGCAAGCATTAGCCAACATGAAAATGTGGGATAGCCAAAAATTTGCCCAAGAAAAATTAGGCCGTAGCCAAAAAATTGGTGAGATTGACATGGCAAAATTTAATGTAATGGGGGGATCTTTGGCTTACGGTCACCCCTTTGCGGCAACCGGCGCGCGTTTGATTACCCAAATGTGCAATGAATTAAAACGTCGAGGCGGTGGTACCGGCTTAACAACGGCATGTGCCGCGGGCGGTTTGGGTGCAGCAATGATTGTGGAGGTGGAGTAATGAGCGAGCAAACGTTTCGTTGGCATAAAGGCGAAGACAACATCGCCATCATCACTATGGATGTTCCCGAGGAAACCATGAACACCCTGCGTGCCAGTTTTAATGCGGAAGTGAGCGCCATATTTGATGCTTTAGCGGCCGATAAGCAGCTAAAAGGGGTGGTATTTACCTCCGGCAAAGCGGACTCTTTTATTGCCGGTGCCGACATCAGCATGTTGGATGCCTGCGCAACGGCGGCAGATGCAGAGGCGCTATCGCTTCATGGCCACCAAGTGCTGGCGCGTTTTGGCCAGTTAGAGGTGCCTGTAGTGGCCGCCATTCATGGCCCCTGTTTAGGAGGGGGCTTAGAGGTAGCGATGGCGTGTGATTATCGGGTGTGCAGTAGCAGCACTCGCACCCTAATTGGCCTGCCAGAATCGCAATTAGGGCTATTGCCAGGAGGAGGAGGCACCCAGCGATTACCGCAATTGGTGGGGGTGGCCAAAGCCTTGGAATTGATGCTGGCTGGCAAGCAGTTGCGCGCGAAACAAGCCGCTAAACTTGGAGTTGTTGATGAGATGGTACCAGAAACGGTGCTGTTGCAGGTTGCCAAAGAATGGGCTTTAAAAGGCAAACCACGGGCACGCAAACCTAAGCTGTCCGGGCTGGCTAAAGCGCTTGAAGCCACGGCGGCTGGGCGCAGCGTTATTTACGACCAAGCCACCAAAGCTGCCATGAAGAAAACCCACGGCAATTATCCGGCTATTCCGCTCATCATTGAGGCCGTTAAAATTGGTCGAGAACAAGGCATGGCAGCAGGGCTTGCCGCGGAAGCTAAGGGCTTTGGTGAGCTAGTTGCATCGCCGGAGTCTGCTGCGCTTAGGTCGATTTTCTTTGCGACGACCGCCATGAAAAAAGAAACCGGCGCAGGCAATGTGCAACCACGCACAATTCACAAAACGATGATACTCGGCGGCGGCCTAATGGGCGGTGGAATTGCCTCCGTTACGGCCTTAAAAGCCAAGTTGCCGGCGCGCATTAAAGACATTAACGAGGTGGGGTTACAAAATGCCTTAGCCTACACCTATCAACAGGTCGATAAAAAAGTAAAGCGCCGTCAAATCACCCCTGCTGAGCGCGATAAGCAGATGAGCTTATTATCAACAACAACCCAGTACCAAGGTGTTAAAGATGTCGATATTGTGGTTGAGGCGGTGTTTGAGGATCTCAAATTAAAGCATCAGATGGTGCAAGAGGTGGAAACGCATTGTAACGAGCAGACGATTTTTGCCTCGAACACCTCATCACTGCCGATTAAACAGATCGCCGCAGGGGCAGCACGACCTGAAAACGTGATTGGTCTGCATTATTTTTCTCCAGTAGAAAAAATGCCGCTGGTCGAGGTTATTGCCCATCAGCAGACCTCGCCTGAAACCATTGCCACTACGGTTGCCTTTGCTAAAAAACAAGGGAAAACGCCCATCGTCGTGCAAGATGGCGCGGGTTTTTACGTTAATCGGATTTTGGCGTTGTACATGAATGAAGCGGCCACCTTATTACTGGCCGGCGAACCGATTGAAAAGCTTGATAAGGCGTTAGTGCAATTTGGCTTTCCGGTTGGGCCCATGACGTTGCTGGATGAAGTTGGCATTGATGTTGGCGCGAAAATTTCCCCGATATTAGAGGCGGAGCTTGGTGCTCGATTTGCGGCCCCAAGTGCCTTTGATAAATTGCTGGCCGATGACCGTAAAGGTAAGAAAAACCAAAAAGGCTTCTACCAGTATGTGAAAACCAAAAAAGGCACTAAGGCTGTTGATGAGAGCGTTTATCAGACGCTTGGGATCACCCCCAATAGCCAATTGGATGAAGAGGAATTGGCGGAGCGCTGTACCGTACAAATGTTAAATGAAGCGGTACGCTGCCTTGAAGAGGGGATCATCGCTTCCGCCCGCGATGGTGACATCGGGGCCATATTTGGCATTGGTTTCCCCCCTTTTAGAGGCGGGCCTTTCCGATATATGGACCAACTGGGCGTGGGTAAGTTAGTAGACCGATTGCAGCATTATCAACAGCAATTTGGCGAACGTTTTTGTCCTAGCCCTTTATTGATAGCCATGGCAGCGCAGGGACAACGCTTTTACGATTAATGGTTTCTCATTAACGTGCCGTTCTACTTAATCAAGGAGCCTAGCGGCTCCTTGTTTTTTACGCCTTTTAGCGGATTGGGTATACTCCGCGCTTCGGATTGTAAAGAGGTAGGATCATGCGCATCGCGTTGGGGATTGAGTATAACGGCCACGGCTATTTTGGCTGGCAAAAGCAACGAGAAGTGGTAGGGGTACAACAGCACCTTGAAGAGGCGATTGCGAAAGTGGCTAATCATCCGGTGGAGGTTATCTGCGCGGGTCGCACCGATGCTGGGGTACATGGCACTGGGCAAGTGGTGCATTTTGATGCCCAGTTTGAACGTCGACCAGCCGCATGGACGCTAGGGCTAAACGCCAATTTGCCGGATAATATTGCGGTTCGCTGGGCGCATCCGGTCAGTGATGATTTCCACGCTCGTTTTAGCGCGACGGCGCGTCGTTATCGCTACATTATTTACAATCACCGCCTGCGCCCTGGGATCTTGCGCCACGGTGTGAGCCACTATTATCACCCTTTGAATATTGAGTTAATGGAGCAAGCCGGGCAGGCATTACTGGGTGAAAACGATTTCACTTCATTTCGCGCCGTTCAGTGCCAATCAAAAAGCCCATGGCGCAACGTGCATCATTTAAAGGTAAGTCGTTTGGGTGATTACATCGTGGTAGATATTAAAGCCAATGCCTTTGTCCATCATATGGTTCGTAATATCGTCGGTTCTCTCATGGAAGTGGGGATGGACAACCAACCTGTTGAGTGGATAGCCGAATTGCTGCAGGCAAAAAATCGTGAGTTAGCTGGGGCGACAGCCAAAGCAGAAGGGTTATATTTGGTAGAGGTAGATTACCCCGCTGAGTTTGGTATACCCAAAACCCCCGCTGGGCCTCTGTTCTTACCGGAATAAATTTGATGGATGCACATTCCCGCATTTATGTATCGAGTTAAGACGCTTAGTGCTTGAACAGTAAGGTTAAATAGCCTTAGGGTTTGACCAGTTTTCATTAGATGCTAAGTGCGGCATGTGGTTTAATTAGTTTAATAATGTGCTGCGATGTTTGCGGCATTTGTCTTTTTTGTCACCCATTCGTCTAAATGGAGACACCACCACCTATGAGTTGGTTAACTAAAATTTTGCCCAAAAGCCAAGCGGTATCTGACCGTCGTCGTACCGTGCCAGAGGGCGTTTGGAGCAAATGCACAAACTGCGATCAAATTCTCTATCGTGCTGAGTTGGCCCGTAATTTAGAAGTGTGCCCGAAATGCGATAATCACATGCGCATCGGTGCCCGTGAACGACTGCTGAAATTATTAGATAAAGACAGCACCGAAGAGGTTGGTGCAGAGCTTGAACCACAGGACATTTTAAAGTTCCGTGATACTAAAAAATACAAAGAGCGCATTGCCCAAGCAACGAAAGCCAGTGGTGAAAAAGACGCCTTAATTGTGATGAAAGGCCAACTGCACGGTATGCCAGTCGTAGTGGCATCTTTTGAATTTGGTTTTATGGGCGGCTCGATGGCCTCTGTGGTTGGTGCCCGTTTTGTGCGCGCGGTTGAGCTGGCGCTGGCTGAAAATATGCCTTTAGTCTGTTTTAGTGCCAGTGGCGGCGCGCGCATGCAAGAGGCGTTGTTCTCATTAATGCAAATGGCCAAAACATCAGCGGCATTGGCGAAATTACGAGCGGCAGGTTTGCCTTACATTAGTGTGTTAACCGATCCTACTATGGGCGGGGTGTCTGCCAGTTTGGCCATGTTGGGGGATTTAAACATCGCTGAGCCCAAGGCACTGATTGGCTTTGCAGGCCCTCGAGTGATTGAGCAGACAGTACGAGAAAAACTGCCGGATGGTTTTCAGCGCAGTGAATTCCTTTTAGAAAAAGGGGCGATTGATATGATCGTCGATCGTCGAGAAATGCGTGATACCTTAGCGCGCTTGCTGGCTAAGTTTACGCATTACGATCACACTCAAACTCAAACCGCATCCACTATTGATGACGAGAGTGATCTGGTTTTTGATGCGCCTCAAAGCGAGGCAAAATGAGCCAAACGCTGGATACTAGCCATTCACTTGCTGAGTGGCTAGAACACATTCTATCGCTCCATCCCTCTGAGATTGATTTAGGCTTACAACGGCTTCGGCAAGTGGCAGGCCATATGGATTTGCTATCCTTGCCGGCCAGTACCATCATCACCGTCGCTGGTACCAATGGTAAAGGCACCAGTCGTGCCTTGCTTGAACGTTTGTTATTAGCCAATGGATACTCTGTTGGTGTTTTTAGCTCCCCGCATATCGAACGCTATAACGAGCGTGTTCGTCTTAATGGCCAAGAGCTGGTTGATGCCCAACATATTGTAGCCTTTGCTCAAATTGCGGCGGCGCAACAAGCCACCGAAACCAGCCTAACGTTTTTTGAATATTCAACTTTAGGCGCATTGTGGCTGTTTGCTCAGCATCAACCGCAGGTGGTGATATTAGAAGTGGGCTTAGGCGGTCGCTTGGACGCAACCAATTTATTGGCGGCAGATCTGGCGCTGATCACCACCATTGATTTAGATCACCAAGATTACCTTGGTGACACGCGTGAGCTTGTTGGTCGAGAAAAAGCCGGCATTATGCGGCCAAACACACCCGCGGTGTGTGGAGATCCAAACCCACCCAATTCCTTATTACAGCATGCGATAGATAGCCAAACACCGTTAGTTTGCCGTAATCGAGATTTCAGTGTGCTTATGGGGGCGAAGCATTGGTCGTTAATAAGTGCTCATCAATGTTGGATGAATTTGCCGTTACCCCATATTCCAGTAGATAATGCTGCTGCTGTGTTAATGGGACTAAATCAATTGTCGTTAACGGTGAGTGATCAGAGTGTACGTGAAGCGCTAAGTGCACTGCGCGTACCTGGGCGATTGGAGCCTTTAGCAACAAATTTACTTGTGGACGTAGCTCATAATCCTCAATCTGCCCGTTATTTGGCAAATTGGGTGGCCAAACAGCCGGCTAAGCGAGTGTGGGCGGTGTGCTCCATGCTAGCGGATAAGGATATGCGTAATAGCATTGAGCCGATGCTTCCTTTAATAACTGGCTGGTTTACTGCGCCATTACAAGTGCCTCGTGCAGCGACGATGGCGCAATTACAGCAACTTTTGCCGCAGGCCACTTGTTTTAATTCGATTGCAGAGGCGGTTGCTGAGGCTTGGGCGCAAGCAAGTGACGATGATTTAGTGATTGTATTTGGCTCTTTTTATACTGTGGCGCAAGCAAAACAGTATTGGCAACAACGAGGTTGATGGTGACGGGCGTATCTCAAAAGCGAATCGTAGGGTTAGGCGCTTTAACATTATTAGCGTTGGTTTTTTTACCAGGGCTCCTTACCAATGAAAAAAAAAACAAGGTGCCAGAACAGGCCGCCATTCCATTGAAGGTTGCGCCCGCGCCAGTAAAAGCGCCGGTGTTACCAGAGGTTTATACGGACCGGTCGCTTGCGCATCTTGATGTTAATTTTACCGATGAGCCAGAGGTACCGACGGTAGCTGCGTTGCCTGAGCCTATCGTGGAGCCAGCGCCTGCCACTCATGCGGCAGAGCCGGGCTCTACCCCTCAAACAGCGGCAGATATTGCCGAGGTAATTGCCCCTAAATCGGCGGTAGCGGCGTCATCTGATGCCACGGCAGCGACTACCACCGTAGCTACGACAGTGGCGGTAGCGCCTAAAGCTGAGCCTAAACCGATTGTGAAATCAGATCCTAAGCCTGCACCTAAGCCAGAACCGAAACCTGAAGCGCCGGTATTATCGCCTTCGACAACACCGGTTACCTCGGTAGCCGCGCTCACAACGAACGCAGCAAACAGCACTGCAACAGCCAGTAGCGCTCGTTGGGTTATTCGTCTTGGTAGCTTTAATAATGCAGCAAACGTGAATGCTTTGGTTGCACGTTTAAAACTGGGCGGTTATTCCGTCTACACGTTGCCAACCGTGCCGGTGGACGGCAGTTTAACGCGGGTTATGGTTGGTCCGGATAGTAATCGATCCAAATTAGAACAAGCACAACAAGCGTTAACCCGTGATTTTCAGTTAACTGGCCAGATCATCAGTTACGATCCTAACGTGCAATAATCCCGCATAAGCACAGTTTTACAATTACTGTTTTCTCAATATGAGTTCAGAGGCACCGTGAAAGGTTTGATACGATCGGTGCCTGATTTTTATGGATACCATTATGACCACCATGCCTTGGATTGATTACGCCATCATTGGCGTTATTGGTTTATCGGTAATAATTAGCCTGATCCGTGGCTTTGCCCGTGAAGCTGTTTCATTACTTGTTTGGATTGGGGCTTTCTTCATTGCCAGCAATTTCAATCAAGATTTGGCGGTCTACCTCACTCGTATTAGCGATCCAACTTTACGTTCTGGCGCGGCAGTAGCCATATTGTTTCTTGGTTCGTTGGTTGTGGGTGGCTTGGTGAATTTTTTAATTGGCCAATTGGTAAGTAAAACCGGTTTAAGTGGCACAGACCGATTGCTTGGCGCTTGTTTTGGCGCGTTACGAGGTGTATTGGTGGTGTCGGCGATTCTCTTTTTTATGGATACGTTTACGAGTGCTAACGACACCAGTTGGTGGAAGCAATCGCAACTGATTCCGGAATTCAGCGTCGTTATCGAATGGTTTTTTGAGCATATTGAAAGCTCATCCAGTTTTATAAAAAAGCAGGTTTAACCTGCTTTATTTTTTTAAAATTATAACAATTTAGGCATGTATCAAAGTGATTATGCCGTGCGCCTACTACAGAACATCGACCTTTGTAAGGACCTTCTCACATGTGTGGTATCGTTGGAATTGTCGGACACGCTCCGGTTAATCAATTGATTTATGATGCACTAACGGTGATCCAGCACCGTGGCCAAGATGCTGCTGGCATCTGTACCGTAGACGGTCAAGCGTTTCGCTTACGTAAAGCAAATGGCTTGGTAAAAGACGTGTTTGAGATGAAACACATGCACCGTTTGCAAGGGAACTCTGGCATCGGCCATGTGCGTTACCCTACCGCTGGTACAGCCAGCTCATCTGAAGCCCAGCCATTTTATGTCAACTCTCCGTTTGGGATCTCATTGGCGCATAATGGCAACTTAACCAACTACCATGAGCTGTTAGAGTCGATGCTTACCATGCGTCGTCATATCAATACCAGCTCTGACTCTGAGCTCATTCTGAATGTGTTAGCTCATGAGTTACAAAAGTTTGAAGGGCGCACCTTACAAGCAGAACAGATTTTTGCCGCAGTGACCCAATTGCACCTTCAATGCCGTGGTGCTTATGCCGCCGTTGCGTTGATTATTGGTAATGGACTCTTAGCGTTTCGCGATCCCTTTGGGATCCGCCCATTAGTGCTTGGTCGCAAATGGACCGAGCAGGGGTATGAATATATGGTGGCCTCTGAGTCGGTTGCATTGGATTGTGCTGGCTTTGAAACCATGCGTGATGTGATGCCGGGCGAAGCCATATTTGTGGATTTTGCGGGTAATTTGCACAGCCAACAGTGTGCCCATCAAGCAAAGTTAACGCCATGCATCTTTGAATACGTTTATTTTGCCCGTCCGGACTCAACCATCGATGGGGTTTCGGTCTACCAAAGCCGCGTTAACATGGGGACTAAGTTGGGCGAAAAAATCAAACGCGAATGGTTGGATCATGACATTGATGTGGTGATCCCAATTCCTGAAACCTCTTGCGACAGTGCACTGCAAATTGCGCAAGAATTACAACTGCCATATCGCCAAGGTTTTGTGAAAAACCGCTACATTGGTCGGACATTTATTATGCCTGGCCAAGTGCAGCGACAAAAATCCGTTCGCAACAAGCTCAATCCGATCAGCGCGGAATTTGTTGGGAAGAATGTGCTGTTGGTGGACGATTCCATTGTACGCGGTACAACTTCCAAGCAAATTATTGATATGGCCCGTGAAGCCGGTGCAAAAAAAGTGTACTTTGCCTCTGCTGCGCCAGAGATCCGCTTTCCGAATGTTTATGGCATTGATATGCCTAGCCCAAATGAGTTGATTGCCCATGGCCGTGAAATGGATGAAATTTGCCAGCAAATTGGTGCAGATGGTTTGATTTTCCAAGACATTGAGGCATTAGAAGCGGCAGTAAAAGAAGTGAACCCCGAGATTGAGCACTTTGAAACATCGGTTTTCACTGGCAGCTATGTGACTAATGACATCGACCAAGATTATTTGGATCGGATCAGTGCGTTACGAAATGATGATGCCAAAGCGACGCGTGCCTTAGAACAAAGCAGTAATCTGGAAATTCATAATGTTTGTCATCCATAAGCGCTGAGCCAAAGCAAAGCTCGTGCCGATTCCGCATGGGAGCTTATCGGGTGCATATGTTGAAGCGCGATCTATTCAGATCGCGCTTTTGTATCTATAGCAGGCGTGTCTTGCATAAAAATACCATAGGGGCTTATAGCAAGCGCTAGTACAAATACTGTGGTTCCAAGCCAACGCTCCACAAAATCACGGAGCCGGTTAAAATGGCCACTAACAGCACCAATGCGCAAGTGACAATAGAACTGGCATAGATGAATCCTCGTTCGGTGGGGATATTCATAATAATGGGTACGCCTGCATAGAGCAGATAAACCGAGTAGGCAATGGAGCCTAGACTTGCCAGCATAAATAACCACAACACTGGATAGAGCGTGGCAAACCCGAGGATAAACATTGGGGTTGCACTGTAGACAGAGAGCTCTAATGCTTGCGAATAACGGGGAGCAGCTCCAAAGGTTGTTGCCATCCAATACGTTAAATAGGCGAGGGCAAATACAGCCGCCACCAAAGCAACATACATGGCCATAACAATTTTTAACGCACTTTGTGGGGTCAGCTTCAATAGTTCGTTATTGCCGATACTCCAACCAATATGTACGGTAGCGATGTAACTGCAAATGCAGGGAATTAACGCAATGAATAAAATGTGAGAAATACTAGTGACGAGGCTTTCGTTATTGCGTTCAATTAAACGCCATTCGCGTTCAGGATCGGCATATAGACCCCAGAGGTGGTTGAGTATCATTGCGCTCTCCGTTAACCCAATTACTGTTGCAGTGTCTTACTTAAGTTATTGGTTATGACGGATGTCAGGTCAATATTTAGCGCAATGAAGTAGGCTATCAATTAGTCTAGCGTGAGAGGGTTACTGTGCAGGGTTAGGCCTGCTGCTGTGACTTCAAGGACACTGTCTTGGCTATACCAATCTCCAACTACAGCACGCTGTTTTCCTTCTTTTAATTGATGAATGGCTGGGCGGTGGGTGTGCCCATGGATCATTAAGGAGCTGTGTGTTGTAGTTAACAATGCCTCTACTGCAGATGCGCTCACATCCATAATTTCCGTGGCCAAATCGGCCGTACGAGCTTTACTTTTAGTGCGAGCTTTAACAGCCAGTTGACGCCGCGTGTTCAGTGGTAATATTCGAGAAAGAATGCGATACCAAGGCCAACGACGGCGAAAAGATTGATAGGCAAGATCTTCTAAACACAATAGATCACCATGCAAAATGACGGTAGGGCGGCCATATAATTGGGTGTGGTGGATCTCAGGAAGTAGTGTGATTCCCGCACGTTTGGCAAAACGTTTACTCAGCAAAAAGTCACGATTGCCGTGGCTAAAGTAGATGGGTACGTAGCGGCTGGTGTGTTGCAATAATTGCGCGACTTGCTCATTGAAGGGGCTGCGGTCATCGTCGCCTATCCATGCCTCAAACAGATCGCCGACAATATAGAGGGCATCGGCACTTTGCAGTTCTGAACTGGTTAAAAAGCGCTGAAAGGCCGCCAAAATATCAGGTCGCTCTGCACTAAGATGCAAATCACCGATAAATAAAGTGTGGGAGCCGTTGCCGGC
>JAWXTX010000032.1:0-24629 GCA_044433165.1 Ferrimonas sp.
ATTCAGCATATTTATGTATTCATTCAGTCCCCGCCCACACCCACAAAGGCCGCGAGCTCACCTTGGTGCTGCACGGCGGTTTTGCCGATGAACAAGGGCATTACTTGCAAGGCGATTTTATTGAGCGCGATCAGCAGCACCAACACCAACCGCATACCGACGCTAATGAAGACTGCTTAGTTATCAGTGCATTAGATGCACCATTACATTTCACCTCAGGCCTTGCGCGCATGCTCAATCCCTTATCCAATCTCTTTTTCAAGCCTTAAGCGCTCAACGGTTCTCCAGCCTAAAATAAAAAAGGGGAACAAACGTTCCCCTTAGTGTGTTTAGCAAACAACCCGCTCACTTAGCGGTGGGCTCATCTTTTTTTAAGGTGCCATCCAGACACTCGGCGACCATGGCATAATTGCGGTGCATTCGAAATGCCAGCCACCACAACAGCGGCAAGGCCATTAAAATGGCCAGCATCGTTTGCGTGGCTAAGCCAAAGCAACTGATCGCCCCAACCAGTACAGCAGCGCCGGTCATCTGTAGGGTACCCAATAACGCCGAGGCGGTGCCGGCGCGCTCCCCAAAAGGTTCCATTGCCGAGCCGGTACACACCGCAAATAGCATGCAGCAACAGATCCCACTTAAATACACCGGCCCCATAAAGGCCAAGGGGTGCGCCCAATGTTGCAGTAACAACATTAGGCCACCAGCCACACAGCATAAAGAGATGGCCAAATACAGGCCGCGTTGCTTCCCAATGCGACGGATCACACTCGGCGCCACAAAAGCCAGCGCAATGTTTAAGGCCGCGTTTGAGCCAAACCACATTGAAAACGCCATGGGCGATTGCGCCAACTGCACCATAAGTACATCGGTTGAAAAAGAGACGTAACCTAAAATGGCGGTGAACGCGAGGGTAACCATCACCCCATAAAACAGAAACAGCGGGTGCGAGACAATCGGCTGATATTGCTGCCAGCTAATTAAGTTGACCGGCCGATGCGCCTCAGCAGGCTGAGTTTCAGGTAATTGCCATACCAAAATGAACCCTGCCACCAAGCCAAACAGCGCCATAAAATAGAAGTTCGCTTGCCAATGAAACTGCTCGGTCAGCACGCCACCCAACATCGGCGCCAACGCTGGCACCACACAAATAACCCCATTAAGATAGCTGTAAATCGCCCCAAGCTTAGCGCCTTGATAGCGATCTCGCACGCCCGAGTATGCCGCCACCACAATGGCGCAGGTGCCCAAGCCCTGCATTGCGCGCATCAGCCATAACATGGTCACATTCACCGACCAAGCACACCCCAAGGAAGCCATAATGTATATCGCCACCCCTGCCATCATCAGAGGTTTACGGCCATATCGGTCGGCTAAAGGGCCAGCCAACAACTGGCCTAAACCCATGCACAAAATAAAAAGGGCCACGATGGCTTGAATCGAGCCAAGCGATGCATCCAACGAGATCGCCATGATTGGGATCGCCGGTAAAAACAGATCAATGGCCAGTGGACTAAACACCACCATCAACATAAACAACATAAAAATCGGCAAGCGCATATCTGCATCCTAATCAATAAAGCCGCGCCATTTTAGAGGCGCAGCGAAACGGACACAGACATTTCTTTCAATTTCCCCTCAATTAATGAAGCGGATCATACTCCAAGCCGACTTGGAGTAAATAACCAATTAAGTACACCTACATTAATCGAGTTAAGAGAGCATCAGCTGTTGCCAAAGCGCCGCCACTTGGTCGCAATCTTGCGGCCGTTCTGCCATTGAGAGCAGTAGCGCATTGCCAGCCAACACCCGATGATGACCCGCATCGCGAAATTGCGTGTATGCCTGACTCAGCAGATCAGCCTGCCGAGCACTGATCAGCTCGGCTTTCAATGCAGCCTCTAGAATGCGCACGTTATCACTATAGCGTGCCAAGCTCGGCACTTGATGACTAAATGCCAACACCAAATATTGGCTGATAAATTCAATATCGGTAATGCCGCCAAGCCCCTGTTTTAGATCAAACTGCTGCGCATTGGCCGGATTGAGATGAGCGCGCATTTTTTCACGCATTGCCACAATTTCATGTCGCAATGCAGGCAAGTCGCGCGCTTGCATTAACACCTGACGGCGCAATTGGGCAAATTGCTGAGCCAACACTTCATCACCGCCGACAAAGCGCGCTCGGCACAAGGCTTGATGCTCCCAGACCCATGCTTCTTGCTGTTGATAACTGGCAAATCGCTCAATGGGGCTAACCAGCAAACCACTTTGGCCTGACGGACGCAGCCGCATGTCCACTTCATACAATACCCCTGAGTTGGTACGAGTGGCGAATAGATGCAAAATGCGCTGCGCTAACTTGACATAAAAATGACTGCAATCCAGCGGTTTATCGCCATTGGTTGGGCCGACATCGGGCTGATGTAAAAACACCAGATCCAGATCGGAACCATAACCCAGCTCCAACCCCCCGAGCTTACCGTAGGCCACGACCCCAAATCCGCGTTGCCCCGCACCAAGCCCAGCAGGGACACCATGGCGTGCCGTCACTTGTTGCCACGCAATCTGAACCACTTGCTCTATCATGGCTTCCGCCAACCAAGAGAGGTGATCGCTCACCTGCATCACCGGTAACGCGCCCGTAATGTCCGCCGCCGCAATACGCAATTGCTGCGCCTGCTTAAACTGGCGTAGGCCATCCATTTGCTGCTCTAAGTCGTCGTCATTAATGCGCATCATAAATTCACGCAACTCAGCGGCATACCCTTGGGCTGGCAGTGGCTGATAAAGCGCAACGGGATCGATCAACTCATCGAGCAAAATGGGGTAACGCGCCAATTGCTCCGCAATCCATGGGCTCGCCGCACACAGCGTTGCTAATTGGCTGCGAGCCCGTGGCTTCTCTAACAGCAATTCCAGATAGGTCGTGCGTGATAAAATGGGCTTTAATACCGTCTCCAACCGAGGCCAAAGCGCTCGGGCATCACGCCGGCCAGCCAACTCGTGCCATAAAAACGGCATAAGCTTATCAAGCGTATCTCGGCCTCTTGGGCCTAGCCGTCGGTGTTTGAGATCGGCACGGCTGCGTTGTAATAGTGGCCAGAGTGCCGGTTCAATGCCCTGCTCTTGCAGGATCTCTTCGCCCACCAGTTTATCCGCTTCATCAAACCATAGAGCCGGTAAAGCCCCGAGCTCTGGCGCGCTCTCGGCGCTGCCGCCGATGGTAGCTAAAAACACTTGATGAATGGCCGCCATCGCCTGCTCAACCGCATCAAACAAGGCCGCGACCGTCGTCATACCGAGGGCTAATGCCAAACGCAGTTGCGTGCTTGGTTCACTGGGTAGTTGTTGCGTTTGTTTGTCATCCAACGCTTGTAAGCGATTTTCAACTTGGCGTAAAAAACAATACCCATCCAGTAATTGCTGGCCAGCAACACCATCAATCAGCCCCACTCGGATAAGTTCCGCTAAGGTGGTTTGCAAAGCCGGTTGTTGCAAGCCTAATTCTCGGCCACCGCGGATCAGCTGGTGGCTTTGCACGACAAATTCCACCTCTCTGATCCCACCTGCGCCCAACTTAATGTTGATGGTTTGTGGCAAACGCCGAACTTGAGCTTCAATCAGCCCTTTCATTTTACGCAGAGCATCAATGGCTGAATAATCTAAATAACGGCGATAAATAAATGGTTTTAGCAGTAAGGCAACCTGCGACGCCGCCGGATCATCCCCTAAGACGCGCGCTTTAACCATGGCAAAGCGCTCCCACTCACGGCCTTGCTCTTGGTAGTAATCCTCCAAAGCCGCCAGCGAGATCACTAAAGGCCCCGCCTCCCCAAAGGGGCGCAGGCGCATATCAATGCGATAACAAAAGCCATCAATGTCGGGTTTTGCCAATAAATTAATGAGCTTTTGCGCAATGCGAATAAAGTATTGTTGGTTGTCCCATTGCCGCCGGCCCCCCACGGTGTGCCCGTGCTCGGGGTAACAAAAAATTAAATCAATGTCGGAGGAGAAATTTAACTCCCCGCCACCAAGCTTACCCATGCCTAAAATCAATAACGGTTGCCGTTCGCCAGCCGCATTAGTGGCCCACCCCCACGCCGACGCTTGCTGCTCAATCAACCAATCTCGTGCCCCAATAACCAAGGCTTCAGCCAACTCGGACAGCTGCGCTAATGCCTCATCCAAAGCGCTTAATGCCAGTAATTCACGCGCCCCAACGGCACATAAGGTGCGATTCCGATACTGGCGCAGCACCTGTGCTGCGTTCGCCTCATCGGTGCATTCAAGCAAACATTGGGTAACGGCCGCCCGATGAGTATGGGCGGCGATAGGGCGCTGCAGCCCCTCATCCACAAAAAGTTGATGCAACCATTGGGGATCTCGCACCAAAACGCGCCCGATAAACTCCGAAAGTGCCAATAAGCGCCATAATTGTTGGCGTGCTTGAGGCTGAATTTGCGCTACGGTACTCGGGCAAAGCTGTGCCCAAAACCGCTCAGCTTGTACCTGCAGAGGCGCAGATAAATGGGGATCAAACGGCTGATTATTCATACAAAGTGCGCCTTGGTTGAGCCAAATTATGCTTGCTGCACTTTAGCAATCATCTTTAACATCGCCTAGCCCCGAGATAGTGCCACTCTAAGACACGATGATTTCGGGCAATACATTAATAATTCAATCAACTTTGAGGATGAGGAATGGCTCAACTGCAAGCCTTATTGCAATGGCGTCCCAGCGCCCAAGAGCTGCTGCTGGCAATGGATTTACTCATTGTGCTGTTGCTGTTTGTCATCGCCCGATTTAGTGATGGCTGGTTCAGTGGTGTTGACTCCACCAAAGAGCTGGCAGAGCGCGATAACATTGCGTTTGGCTTAAGCAGCGCGGGCAGCATCGTGGCACTGGCCATCGCCATATCGGGGCTGTTTCAATACACCCATCACCCCAATATCTGGTTTCATGGCATGCAGCTACTGCTGCTGGGGCTTGTGGCCATTGGTTTAATTCGCTTAGCCCGCTGGATCTTTGATAAGTGGGGATTGCAGCACCTTGATAAACAGCAACAGATCCTCTCTGGTAATGTCCCCATCGCCCTAGTGGATAGCGCCGTCGCCTGTGCTGTTGCGCTGATGCTCAAAGGCACAATGCAGTGGTTTGGAGCCATTTATTGGGGCACTTTACCGATGTTACTGGCCAACTTTATTGTGGCCGTGGCGTTATTGGTTGGGATCAGCCGCTTACTCGAATACCGTTACGCCCGTAACAACCAAGGGGGCAGTTTGCAGTTGGCGCTGGCACAAGGGCAACTGCCATTAAGCATTCGCCACAGCGTTTATCTGCTCGCTTGCGGCTTATTAATGCATCACAGTGCCTTGTCGGAATTATTACAACAGCCTACGCCCGTGGCTAATTTAAGCTACTGGCTGGCAATGACACTGCTGAAATTGCTGTTGCTTTGGGGCATGGGCTACTTATTGCGCCAGTTAGTTTTAGCCAAAGTGCAAGTAAATGAAGAGATTGAACGACAAAATAATACCGGCGTTGCGGCATTAGAAAGTGCGTTGTTGTTTGCCGCCGCTTATGTGTTAAGCCATGTATTTTAAGCTAATGCTGCCGTCTGTTCTGGTTTCGTCCAATTTGTTGGAAGCGGTCTATGCTTTAAAGCTGAAGGCAGCAACCATTGAATGAGAGAGGAACCATGAGCGAACCCACGCACACCACCAATTGGCCCGAACTGGCCAGCGCCTTGTACGACAAGCTCACCAGTCGCAATGCGGAACTGACTTACGATTTTGCCAACCTTGAGATCGGGGTGCCTAGTGGTGCTGGTGAGCAAGCACAACACGCTAACTGGACCGTTAATGGCAGCTTAAGCATCCGTGCGCGCAATTTGGATTGATCCCCCGCTTTCCGTTACCCCAGTTAGCCACCACTTAGCGAAGCGCGTGATGGCTAACTGGCTCTTGTTTCCATTTTCCCTTAGCGACAACAGAGTGCTCAAAGATGGAACTGCACGGTGAACTGCAAATCCGCGTGGCAAAGCAAACCCTCTGGCTGCAAGCGCAAGGGCATCAATTGACGCTGCTCATTGAACACCCCTCGGCACTAGCACCATTAGTGCCCCTTGGGTGGCGCCTTTTTCATGCACTCCCTACGCTCGCTGCCACCGATAGCCGCCGGTATGCGCTAATGGCGCCCTTTACACTCACCGTCAAAACTGCAGATTGCTCATTAACGCTATCGACCAGCCCATCGACATGGGGGTTACCCATCTCTTTTCATTCGCGCCAACCCATCTATTGGCTTAAAAAACTGTTACCGCTGTTGTGGCATAACCGTCCTCAGCGCAAAAAATAAGCAAAATCACCCACAACGCTCCATATAGATGACGCCTTGGTGCCACTAAAGGATCACATTAAACAGCACTTCTTTCTGATTTTTGCTTGCTGGGTCTAACTTCTGAGCGACTAATAACGTATCCACTTGGTTATGGTTAAGCTCTGACAGACAATCGAGATTCCACCACCTGTATCAATGAGATTTTCCCTGTGGAGCAGCAGAAATCATCAATCGGGCGCGAATTACTGTTCAGTAATTTAGGATTCTCCTTCCTACTGCTGGTGGTTATCGGCTGTTTTAATGCCCAGTGGCTTTATAACGCGAAACTCGATAATGCAATTACCGCGTTAAAACAGCGCAACGCAGCCATCAGCTCGCAGTTTGGGGAATACCTTGCCAGCAGTGTGCATCTGGTTGAAACCCTCGCCCAGTCTCCACTGATCCAACAAGCTGGCTTTGATCCTCAATTAAAAAAAGAAGCCATTGAGCGCTATAGCTACATCCAATCGGCCAGTCGCAGTAACATGCTTGTTTTCAGTGGCTATGATAATGGCGCTTTGCTTATCTATGCTTACCCATTGCCTGAATACAGCGACAGCCGAACACGAGATTGGTATCAACAAGCCATCGCCACACCCAATGCCGTCATCACCACCATGCCCTATCTGGATTTGGCCAGTGAAGCGTGGATGGTGGCCATTGCCAAACAGTTTCGGAATGCTGAGGGTCGCCAAGGGGTTGTTGCTACCAGTTTAGGGATGAAAAAAGTCAACTTTGCGCTGCAAAACAACACCGGCTACGACTCCATTCATTCCACCATTGTTCATTCCGATGGCACCTTGATTTTTGATGAGCATGGCAACATCGGCACACGCCTAAACCCTGAATTGCAAAAATTCATTCAGCTTAATCAACCGGCAGAGCACTTCACTTACTGGGATGAGGATCGCTACGAAATCGCCTATATTACCGCGGTTCCGCACAGTGATTGGCTGGTATTAACCACGGTTGATCGCCAAGAAGTAACGTCACCCATTATCCAAAATGTGGCTCAAAATTTATTAATTATTCTGGCATTAGCCATTGTGCTCGCGCTCTTGCAAGGCACCTTATTGTCGCACCGCATTGTCTTGCCAATGCAGCTGTTGAAAAGCCGAGTTGCCGCCGTTTTAACGGGCAAGCCGCAGCCCGAAGGCAACTTCCCTGCGAATGAAATTGGTTTAATCGCCAAGCAAGTACTGCAGCTCACCAGTAAAGAGCTGTACCAAAAATCACATCAATTACAACAAGCCTATGATTCTTTAGCGCTGGTGCATAAACAGTTAGCGGATAAAAATACTTCACTAACGAAAATCATCAGCCAAGACACCTTAACCTGCGGATTAAATCGAGAGGTGCTAAAGCAGTTTATCAATAGCCATCTCCTTGCTGATGTTCCTTGGGTATTAATGGGCTTTGATATTGATAAGTTTAAGCAGATCCACGACACCTACGGCTACATCGAAGCCGAGCGGCTACTACAAGATGTGGCCTGTGTGGTTGCCGAGCACATTGAGTCCAATGGCGTATTCGGCCGCTGGAGCGATGAGGAGTTTATGCTGCTGCTGCCTAATACCCTTGTGGCCGACGCACAGGATTTTGCCCAGCAATTACTGACTACCGTGATGCAGCATCAATACGCACTGGGGCAAGCCATTAGCGTCAACTGGGTGATGCTGCAGGGCAATGAATTTGACAATATCCATCAAATTTTACAAGCCGCCAATAACGGCTCGCAGGCCGCAAGCTTTGTTGCTACCCCTTAAGAGTTAGGGATCAGGCGCAGCCGTTCTCCAACGCGTAAACGCCCCCCTTGCACAACAATGGCATTGCCACCAAACAGTGGTATGGCTTTGCCCTCTCCCTGATACAGGGCGGTTAAGGTGGGTAATGGCTCTTGAGGATGCTGGCGCTGGCCGCTGCGCTGATCAATACGGGTAACGGGGCAACGCTCGCAAGGTTTGCGCGTGGCCAGTTGCACCCCTTCGCAGCTTAAAAAAGACAGGGGCTGTAATTCCGCCATTGCACCACCGCACTCATCCAGTACCACATTGCCACGAAAGCGAGACATCGCCACCGGTTGTTCGCCTTTAACCATCAACGCCTGATTGAGTTGAGTTAAACTTTGCTGATTGCAAATCAACACGGGGTAACCATCGGCAAAGTGGGTATTGGCCTGCTCTTGTGGTTGCAAATGGCGCCCGCTTACCCGCCGGTGCTCAGCAGAGGCAAAACGCACCAACGTTAACGCACGTGGGCTTTGCAAGGCGCTCGTAAGCCAAGCGCCGGCCTCGGCTTCAACTTCCGCAATCAGGCTGTCTCCCCAAACGGTCACTTGCTGCGTGGTGCGAGCTCCCGTCTGCGCCAGCGGCACGCGTAAAGGCTGCGGCTGGTTGGGGTGGTGTAAATACAAAGATTGTGACGTCAGCTCGGTGATGACGCTGGCCATTTGTGGCAACTGGCGCTGGGTGACAAAACGCCCTTGTGCGTCTACAACCATCCAGTGACGATCGTAAGCCAAGCCCGTGAGATCACACTGCACTTCGGTCAGTGAGATCCCCTGTAGCCCTTTAACGGGATAAACCCATAATTCCGTAATAATGCTCATGCAGGTGCGAATAGCGAAAGAGGAAGGATCTCCGGATGATAGCCCGTTTATGGGCAACGACCGAATACAAACAGTGCCAGAAAAACAAAAACGTTAACTGGTTACCATGGATATTCCGCCTCAAACGCAATGCGCCGCCAACTGGCGGCGCATCCAAATCCTGCCCAAGTTAAGGGCGGTACACCTTCACATTTAAGTGGCCTTGCTCTTTTAAATAGAGCGCTTGCAACTTACTCATCACACCTCGATCGCAGTACAATGCGTAACTTTGGCTGGCGTCCAATTGCGCAAACTGGCTGCCGAGTTTATAAAACGGCAAGTGAATAACCTGATTGCCCTCCAGCTGCAACGGCGCCTGCTCTTCCTCTTCTGGCGCTCGAATATCAAGCACAATGTCACCCGCAGCTGGGCTGGCAACGATGTCAATTTCCACTTTTTCGGTGTTACCAATATTGGCCAAATCGCGAATATCAAAATAACGAGTTTCTTGTGCCACGCGCTCTACTAACCCCTCAGACAATTTGGCCTCTTCCGCTTCAATTTTAGCCAAAACCGCTTTGACGGTTGGACGTTGCGAGATCACCCCACAATATTCTGGCATCACCTCCGCATACGGTAAGGTGCCAATCGTACGGGCTACGTCGATAATGTCTTGTTTATCCCAGTTAATTAAGGGACGTAAAATTAAGGCTTCGGTGGCGCGATCAATCACACTGAGGTTGGTGAGGGTTTGGGAGGACACTTGCCCCATGGCTTCACCTGTCACCAGTGCAGGGATCCCATAACGCTCGGCCAATACTGCAGCCACTTTCATCATCATCCGCTTGAGCACAACGCCCATTTGGCCGTTGTCGACTTTTTCAAGAATTTCAGCAACCACGTGCTCAAAAGGAACCGATAAAAAACGCACTTTATGGGAGCTGCCAAACTTATTCCAGAGGTAATAGGCCACCTCTTGCACGCCCCGTTCGTGATCCGAACCGCCAAGATTAAAGAAGCAGTAATGGGTACGGCAACCGCGCTTAATGGTTAAAAAACTGGATACGCCCGAGTCAAACCCACCGGAAATCAAACTTAATACGTCTTCTTGGCTGGCCATCGGCATGCCACCAAGGCCATTATGACGCTGCTCCACCAAGTAGGCTAAATCGCCTTCAATTTGGATTTGTACGGTGACATCAGGATCTTTTAAACGTACCCCAGCGGCACCGGTGTGCTGATTCAAACCGCCACCAACGTACTTTTCCACCTCTAACGAACTAAAGTCATGCTGCCCAGAACGTTTGACACGCACACAGAACGTTTTCCCCGCCAAACGCTCGGCAAACGCCTGTTGCGCAGCTTGGTAAATGTCATCCACACTGGTGAATTGATGCTGTGTTACTTCAAAAAAGTGCGCAATACCGGGAATCGATTTGAGGCTTTCGACCAATGCATCACGCATACTAGCGTCGGCATGGCGGTTGTTCACCACAATGTGATCCCAGTTAAAGCTGACGGTTGTTTCAGGATCAATCTGACGCAACACATTGCGAATGTTGGATACCAACAACTTCGAAAAACGAACCCGCACCGATTTGGATTTGATCATCACTTCCGGATGCAGCTTAACGATAAATTTCATGATGGATCTGCCACTGGGTAAACAAGGCGGCGGATTATATACCAGCCCCTAAAAGCACACCAGCCAAGGCAACAAGCAAGGCGGGTTGGCCTGCGAAAGCGCTGTGACTATAGCGAGACACCACACGGGCACGCGAGGTTATTTGAGCATAGCGGTTTCCATCAATGGGCACCACAGAGGCCAAGCCAGTGCGCCAGCAACTAAATGAATAAATTTTCATTAAAGTCAATCTGGCTGAAATTCACTTGGCAAGACACTTAATAAAAAAATTAATAAAATCAAAATAATAAATAATCGAGTGAATCGATTTCTGCAGATAAAGATCAACATTTTAAAAATAAAAATATGATTTTAATGAATTAAAAGTGATCATGTGCGCCCAAATTAAACAACGTAGCCATTCCCATCAAAAGCCATGACTCATTTTGTTCCTCCCCCCACCCCCCAATCGCGCCCATTTAAGCGCGCTTTGCTTTTAGCCATCACCGATTCACAAGGAGCTTGTCATGGCCTCTGCTGAACGGAAACTCGGGCTAACTGAAACGGTTTTATTTGGGGTCTGCACTGTATTAGTGGTGGATACCGTGGCGGCCACAGCAATGGTAGGGCCAGCCGGCTTTGTGTGGTGGGCCATCATCTTACTGTGCTTTTTTCTGCCTTATGGGCTGGTAACAGCAGAACTGTCGACGACTTACCCTGCCGAAGGTGGCCTCTACGATTGGGTTAAACGCGCCTTTGGCCGACGCTGGGCGGCACGCACGGCTTGGGTTTATTGGATGAACTTTGCGCTTTGGATCCCAGCGGTGTATTACCTGTTTGCGGTGGTGCTTGGGCAAATTATTGGGGTGACATTCAGCCCTTGGCAGATAGCCACCATTGCCATCACATTAAGTTGGTTTGCGGTATGGCTCTCAATGCAGCCGATTGCCAAAGCCAATTGGGTCTCCACTGTTGGCGCTTTGTGTAAAGTGTCGGTGATGGGGTTGATTGGCCTTGCTGGGGTGGTGCATCTGCTTAGTGGCGAGATCAGCGCAAATCCAATGTCTAAAACGGACTGGATCCCAGACTTACATACTGGTTTGGGGCTGATCTCAGTGGCACTGTTTGGGCTAGTTGGCTTTGAGGTTGTTGGTAGCACCGCTAATGCCATGAATAACCCACAACGAGACATTCCCCGTGCCACACTCTTAGGCGGCACCTTGATTGCGTTTTTCTATTTAGCCGCCAGCTTTGGGATTTTAACGGTGATCCCCATGGATGAGATCGATCCCAGCGCCGGCCTGTATGAATCATTACAACTGCTGTTCAGCCAAGATGGCTGGCAAGGTATCTTGGTCGAGATCTTAGCGGTATTGTTTCTATTTAGTCTGATTTCAAACATCGTCAATTGGTCTGTTGGGGTCAATTATGTGGCGCGTTATGCCGCATTAAACAACGACATGCCCAGTGCGTTTCGCTCTCATACCGCTCAAGGTGTGGCCAAAGGCGCGGCCATTTGGAATGGGGTTATTGCCAGCGTGGTGATGCTGGCCTATGCCACCATTGCCACCTTATGGGGCGAAGAAGATCTGTTTTGGAATGTGTTCAGTTTGGGGGCGATCACCCTGCTGCTCTCTTATTTGATTATGTTCCCAGCGTTTTTAAAATTGCGTGCCTGTGACGCCACCCCTCGGGTTTATAAAATCAAAGGAAACCTCTGGTTTATTCGCCTACTGTGCGCCCTACCAATGGTGTTTTTACTCACCGGCATCGTCACCTTTTTCTGGCATCCGGCCACAGGGGTAGATACCGCCTTTTTGGCTCAAGTCGGCACTGGCGTCAGCCTTGCCCTACTCTGGGGGGAAACCTTAATTCGGCGACGCGAACGCCATGGCGTACACCACCATAGCCGCGTCGACTGCACGTACGTTAATGCCCCAAATTCGGGCAGCTAAAACATTAAAACGGCCACCCTAAGGGTAGCCGTTTGGTTAACTTACCAACTTAAAAAGCGTTAAGCTAATCTGCTTCTTTTAAACTGGCGGTAAGTTCCACAATCTCTTTCTTACCATCGCCAAACAACATCAACGCATTGTCTTTGGCAAAAAGTGGGTTAGGTAAACCAGCAAAACCGGGGCTGAGGGAACGCTTTACAATCACCACATTTCGGGCTTTATCCACATTTAAAATGGGCATGCCATAAATGGGGCTGTCTTTATCATCCCGTGCCATCGGGTTGGTCACATCATTGGCACCAATCACAATAGCCACATCGGTTTGCTCAAACTGGGGATTAATGTCATCCATCTCCACCAGCTGTTCATAAGGCACTTCCGCTTCCGCCAATAACACATTCATGTGGCCAGGCATCCGCCCAGCAACCGGGTGGATGGCGTACAACACCTCTGTTCCACGCGCTTGCAGCACATTGGCTAAGTCTTTAACGGCATGCTGTGCCTGCGCCATGGCCAACCCATAGCCTGGCACAATCACCACCCGCTCGGCGGTTTCCAGCATCATCGCCACTTCATCTGCAGAAGTGGATTTGACCTTGCCAGCATACACTTCATCGGCGTCAATGGTTTCGCCACCTTCGGCCATAACCCCAAACAGCACGTTGGTTAAAGAGCGGTTCATCGCTTTACACATAATTTGGGTCAAGATCAGGCCCGATGCCCCAACCAGAGAGCCCGAAATAATGAGCACGGTATTGCCACTAATAAACCCAGCGGTGGCCGCAGCAATACCAGAATAGGAATTGAGCAGCGCAATCACCACTGGCATATCGGCACCGCCAATGGGCAGCACCAGCACCAGCCCAAGCACTAGAGCCACTACCACCAACACAGCAATCCAGCCAACCGAAGGGGCACTGGCATTGGCCGCAATCAGAGCAATGCCAATCACCACCAAAGCGCCATTAAGCAGTGTGTTGCCTGGCACTTTAATGGGATTGCCCGAGAGCAACTCCTTTAACTTGGCAAACGCCACAAACGAGCCGGATAAGGTCACAGCCCCAATCAGCACCGTGGCACCAATGGAGATCTGCGCAATCACATTGGCGCTCATACCGCTGTCTGCCACATTCGCTAACGCCACAAACAACGAAGCACCGCCACCAAACCCGTTTAAGGCCGCCACCATTTCTGGCATCGAGGTCATCTGCACCGTACGGGCTAAATATGCGCCAACCGCCGCACCAATCAGCAGCCCAGCAATAATCCAGCTAAAACTTAAAATTTGCTGATCAAGCAGGGTCACCACCACGGCCAGTAACATACCGATGGCCGATAATTGATTACCGCGTACCGCCGTACGTGGTTTAGTGAGATTTTTAATCCCCAGAATAAAAAATACCGCTGCGATTAAATAAGCGATATAAACCGATGTGGTTGTCATTAATTACTTCCTTTTAAACATCGCCAACATACGATTGGTAACTAAGTAACCACCGACTACGTTGATGGTGGCCAATATCACCGCCAAAAAACCCAGTACATTGACCCAGATCCCCGCGCCCGAACCCGCCGCTAACAAAGCCCCTACTAGGGTAATGCCAGAGATGGCATTAGAAGCAGACATTAGTGGAGTATGTAAGGTTGGCGGCACTTTGGTGATCAGCTCAACCCCTAAAAACAATGCCACCACAAAAATGGTGATAAGTAACATCAATTCCATTTTACTTTTCCTCTTGTGTCACCTGGCCTGATGCCGGCTCAGGGGTGGGCTCAGCACTGGCCACTGCCGTCGTGGCCGTTACTGGGGCAAGCCCCAGTAACTCTCGCAGACGTGCATTAACCACTTCGCCTTGATAGCTCACGGTTGTATCGCGAATAATTTCATCGCTAAAGTCCCAATTTAAGCGGTTTTCTGCCACCATCAGCTGCAACAAATTGGTGACGTTAGTGCCAAACATCTGACTGCCGTGATTGGCCACGGTAGCGGCAATATTTTGTGGGCCAATAATGGTAATGCCCTGATGCTGAACAACATTACCCACCACAGTGAGTTCGCAGTTGCCTCCCGTTTCAGCGGCCAAATCCACAATAACTGCACCAGGTTTCATCGCTTCTACTTGCGCTTGGGTAATCAGTACAGGTGCTTTACGACCTGGGATCGCAGCGGTGGTGATCACCACATCTTGCTGCGCCAAAATATCGGCCATGGCTGCCTGCTGCTGAGCAATAAAGGTCTCACTTTGCTCTTTAGCGTAACCACCGCTGGTTTCAGTATTTTCCGCTTCAATATTGAGCTCAACAGGACGGGCGCCCACCGATAAGATCTGCTCCCGCGCGGCCGGACGAATGTCATACGCTTCCACAATGCCGCCCAATCGTTTGGCGGTGGCACAGGCTTGTAACCCTGCCACCCCAACGCCCATCACAAACACCCGGGCAGGTTTTAAGGTGCCGGCGGCCGTCATCATCATGGGAAACAATTGCGGTGCATGGCTGGCTGCCAGTAAAACCGCTTTATAGCCCGCAATCGTGGCATTACTTGAGAGCACATCCATCGACTGTGCACGGGTAATGCGAGGAACCAGCTCCAAGGCAATGGCATTGATCCCGCGCTCCGCCAGCGTAACGGCAAACTGCGGTTGTGCCAGAGGGTCCATCATACTGATGAGCGTTTGCCCTTGTTGCAGGTGTGACACTAAGGAAGCTAAGGCTTCGGGGCCGCCACCTAAGCTCAACACCACATCGGCGTTGGCCAGTGTTTGGGTTAGATCTGCGCCAATTTGAGCACCGGCGGTTTGGTATTGCTCATCCGTAAAGCCGGCATTTAAACCGGCTCCCGTCTCAATAACCACATCTAATTTGGCCTTTATTAGCTTGCTGACATTGGCTGGGATCAAGGCGACCCGAGCCTCCGCAGTTTGCTGTTCTTTGATCACAGCGATCTTCACAATCACATCCTCACGTTATAGAGCGAAGCCAAATCGCAAAGTGTCGATACTAAGAAGCTGACCGAAGGCAACCACAACGCGCAGAGCACCGAGCGATTTAATTAGGGCGAGACAGCTCACATGTTAGTGCTGGATTACAATAACTATCAAATACTAATCGTCTAATCCCTGTTCATTGGTTATCGGATCGTCACCTTTGGCTATATACCCTTTTGTTATAAAAATAACCAAATTGATGGTTTTTTGTTAAAGTTAGGCGCCCTATCCTAATCAATCAGACCATCAAGCGGATTGAATAAAAACGGGGCCCCCATGCTGTTAAAAGAGATAGAAGCCGGAGCAACGCTGCTGGCACCAGAGCAGATGCAAACCTTGCGCACTTTAGTGGCCGAACTCTCCCCCATCCAAGCAGCATGGCTCAGTGGTTATTTGGCGGCGGTAGCGAATCAGCCGCAATCAAACCAAACCTCACCCAAAACCGAGGCAGCCACCGCAGCCGCACTGCAACTGACTATTTTGTACGGTAGCCAAACCGGTAACAGCCGCCAGCTCGCCGAGCAAGTGGCTGCCACCGCAGAGCAGCAGGGACGTGCAGTGCAATTACACTCCATGCACACTTTTAAAACCAAACAATTGGCACAAACGCAACAGCTGCTGCTAATTGTTAGCACCCATGGTGAAGGCGACCCACCGGATGAGGCCATCGCCTTTCATAAATATCTGTTCAGTAAACGCGTACCACAACTGCCCGAGCTGCAATACAGCGTGCTGGCGTTGGGAGATTCCAGTTACGAGCATTTTTGCCAAACCGGCAAAGAGCTTGATCAACGCCTCACAGCCTTAGGCGCAACCGCCATCTGCCCGAGGGTTGATTGTGATGTCGACTTTGAAAACGACGCTTCTCATTGGTGCCAAACCGTTTTAGCGGCACTACCGAGCGTACCTGACAAAGCAGCATCGGTGGTTTCCTTAGTGCCTACCGACGCGCCACCTCAACCAACGCAGGCGGCCGTGGCGGAAAGCCAAGTACGCTACGACAAAAATACCCCCTATACGGCAGAATTACTGACAAACCAAAAAATTACCGGCCGCCACTCAAATAAAGACATTCGCCATATTGAATTGGATTTGGCAGACTCTGGGCTGCAATACCACGCTGGAGATGCCCTTGGGGTTTGGTTGCCCAACGATCCTGCGCTGGTGACGGAGATCACCACGTTATTAGGCTGGGCTGACGACGCTGAGTTAACGGCGCAGCTGCGTGATCAATTTGAGCTCACCTTACTCAATCCTGCTACGGTAAAAGCGTGGGCCGCGCACGCCAATCAGCCCGCCCTCAACGCTCTGATTAACGAGCCGCCCGCATTAAGAGATTTTATCGTTAACCACCAATTGGTTGAGCTACTGCAACAATTCCCTATAACGCCCGACACCCTCAGCAAAGCGGCATTTACCGCCCTACTGCGACCACTCACCCCCCGTTTGTATTCCATTGCATCTGCTCAAGAGGAGGTGGGTGACGAAGTGCATCTGACCGTGGCAGAAGTGGCCCATGAACGCGCAGGAACGGTGCGTCTTGGTGCCGTCAGTGGCGCCTTAGCACGGCGTTTGCAAGCTGGAGATCCCATCCAAGTTTACGTGTCTCCCAATAACCACTTTCGGCTACCGCCAGACGATAACACCCCCATTATTATGATTGGCCCAGGTACGGGTATTGCACCTTTTCGAGCTTTTATGCAAGCCCGTGACGCCCGCGGAGCTCGTGGCGAAAATTGGCTTTTTTTTGGTAATCCCACTTTTACCGATGATTTTCTTTATCAGACCGAATGGCAAGCGTATGTGGAACAGGGGCTGCTCAGCCGCATTGATTTGGCCTTTTCGCGCGATCAGGCGCATAAAATTTATGTGCAAGATCGCATGTGGGAACAAGGCGCAACCCTCTTTGAGTGGCTGCAACGAGGGGCACATCTGTACCTCTGCGGCGATGCCAAACGCATGGCCAAAGATGTCGAACAATGCCTACTAAAGATCATTGTTGAACACGGCCAATTGACCCCAGAAGAAGCCCAAGACTACTTAGATACACTCCGTCAAACTCAACGTTATCAAAAGGATGTATATTGATGAGCGACGCATTACTCAACCAATTACCGGCGGAGCTGGTATCGCTGGTCGTCTCAGGCAAACTGGCGGATAACGAGCGCATTAAAGGGGAAAGCCAGCAGCTACGAGGCACCATCGCCGAAGATCTTAAGCAGTCGTTAACCGGAGGCTTCAGTAACGATAATTTTCAGCTGATCCGTTTTCATGGCATGTATCAGCAAGACGATCGCGATTTACGCGCCGAGCGCGCCGAGCAGAAATTGGAACCGCTGCACACCGTCATGCTACGAGCCCGTTTGCCAGGTGGCATTATTCAACCGCAGCAATGGCTGGCTATTGATGATTTTGCAAGCCGCAGCACCCACGCAGCTAGCATTCGTCTGACCACACGGCAAACCTTCCAATTTCATGGGGTATTAAAACGCGACATGAAAGCGATGCACCAATTGCTCCATCGCATTGGCATCGACTCCATTGCAACCGCCGGCGACGTAAACCGCAATGTGTTGTGCACCGCCAACCCCGAGCAATCCGAGTTACACAGCCAAGCCTATGAATGGGCTAAAAAAATATCTGAGCATCTGTTGCCTAACCGACGCGCATACGCAGAGATCTGGCTTGATGGCGAACAGCTACCCATCGGGCAAATCGAGCCTGAACCCATTTTGGGCAGCCATTATTTACCCCGAAAATTTAAAACCACGGTGGTGGTGCCACCTCATAATGATGTGGATCTGCACGCCAACGATCTTAACTTCATCGCCGTCGCTGGCACGGGGGCGCAAGCCAATCAATTAATTGGTTTTAATGTTTTAGTGGGGGGCGGTCTAGCTATGACGCATGGCGATCACAATACCTACCCTCGAACTGCCGATGAATTGGGGTTTGTGCCGCTCTCCCACACTCTGGCCGTTGCCACGGCCGTGGTTTCCACCCAGCGAGATTTGGGAAACCGAGTGAATCGTAAAAATGCTAAAACCAAATACACCATTGATCGTATTGGTTTGGCGGTATTTAAAGCGGAAGTTGAACGCCGAGCTCAACGGCAATTTAAGCCAATCGTCCCCTATCAACTTACGCATAGAGGGGATGCATTTGGCTGGACTGCGGGCATTGATGGCAAACATAACCTCACGCTGTTTATTGAAAACGGCCGTGTTTTTGATTTCCCCAATAAGCCACTCAAAAACGGTATGGCCGCCATCGCTAAGATCCATCGAGGTGAATTTCGGTTAACGGCCAATCAAAATGTCATTATTGCGGGTGTCGAGGAACAAGATAAGGCCACCATTGAAAGTTTGGCCCATCAGTATGGGCTTATCGATCCCAATCACAGCAATCAGCGTAAAAGTGCCATGGCCTGCGTGTCACTGCCCACCTGTCCACTGGCAATGGCGGAGGCCGAGCGCATTTTGCCGCATTATGTGGATCGCCTCGATCAACTACTTGCCAAACATAAGGTGCCTCAAGAGGCCTTGATCTTTCGGATTACCGGTTGCCCTAATGGTTGTGGCCGCGCCATGTTGGCGGAAGTGGGCTTGGTCGGCAAAGGACCAGGCAAATATAACCTGTACCTTGGTGGCAACCAAAACGGCACCCGCATTCCCAAATTGCATCGCGAAAACATCAACGAAACCACGTTGTTTGAAATTTTGGATGAATGCATCGCACGCTGGGTTAATGAGCGCCAGCCACAAGAATCTTTTGGTGATTTTGTGGTACGGGTAGGCATTGTGGCGCCCGTCATTACCCCTAAACTGGATTTTTATACTTAACAACGGGCAATTTACCCGTTAACGGAAAACGCCCTGAATTCTGCCCCATCAACCAAGGAGCTGCGCCTCGCGATGTCACACATAAATGCCCCATTACTGCAACTGCAGCAGCACCCTGAACACCCTGACAGCCAACAGCTACTGCTTCAGCTCAATCAAGAACTCGCGCACATGACGGCACAGCAACGAATTGCATGGGGGCTTACGCACCTGCCAGATCAACATGTATTAAGCTCAAGCTTTGGCATTCAAGCGGCATTAATGCTGCACCTCGTTACCCAACAAGCCCCGCAGATCCCCGTGATCCTCACCGATACCGGCTACCTATTTGCTGAAACCTATCAATTTATTGATGAGCTAACTGAACGTCTGCAGTTGAACTTGCAAGTCTATCGCGCCAAATACAGCGCAGCATGGCAAGAAGCACGTTGGGGCAAATTATGGGAACAAGGCGAACAAGGGTTGGTGCAATACAATCGCCTCAACAAAGTAGAGCCGATGCAGCGCGCGTTAGCGACGCTCAATGCCAACAGTTGGTTAGCCGGCTTACGCTGGCAGCAGGCACAAACCCGAGCTCAATTGCCTTTTCTGGCTGTGCACTCGGGGCGATTTAAACTACTCCCTATTTTGGATTGGCAACAAAAACAAGTGCATGAGTACTTAATGGCGCATGATTTACCCTACCACCCCCTGCGTGAACAGCATTATGGGTCGGTTGGCGATACTCATACCTCACGCCCAATGGCACTGGGCGAGTCCGCAGAGCAAACCCGATTTTTTGGATTGCAACGCGAATGTGGCTTGCATTACGACATTTAGTTGCCCCAACCCATAAAAAATGGTGTCTTCCACAGCCTTAGCCAAAGAAGACACCATCAACACCCTACCTAACCACGTTATAGGATGTCGTAACGATCGGCGTTCATCACCTTCACCCAAGCGGCGATAAAATCTTGCACAAACTGCTGATGATTATCATCTTGGGCGTAATACTCGGCATAAGCGCGCAAAATGGAGTTCGAGCCAAAAACCAAATCGACTCGATTAGCCAGCCATTTCACCTCGCCACTTTGTCTATCAATTAATTGATAATCACCACCAGACAGCGGCTGCCAGCGGTTGTTCATATCGGTTAAGTTAATAAAAAAATCCGAACTCAACGCCCCAACGTTATCTGTAAAGACACCATGTAAAGAGCCACCATAATTGGTGCCAAGAACTCGCATACCACCAACCAACACCGTCATTTCACAAGCGGTAAGCCCCATCAATTGGGTTCGATCGAGTAACAACTCTTCTGCGCTCACGGCATATTCTTTCTTTAACCAATTGCGATAGCCATCGTGCAGTGGCTCTAGTACCTCAAAACCATGAATGTCGGTTTGTTCTTGGGAGGCATCGCCACGTCCGGCGGTAAATGGCACCACCACATGATGGCCGGCAGCCGCGGCCGCTTGCTCCACCCCCACACAACCACCCAACACAATCACATCCGCCACGCTGGCCTGATGCGCCTGCGCTATCGGCGTCAGAGCGGCAAGCACTCGCGTTAAGCGTTCAGGTTCGTTCCCTTGCCAATGATTTTGAGGCGCTAAACGAATACGGCCCCCATTGGCTCCCCCTCGTTTATCGCTCTGACGAAAGGTGCGGGCGCTGTCCCACGCAGTACAGATAAGCTCGCTGCTGGAAAGGCCACTGTCGACTATCGCTTGGCGCACGGCGGCTTGATCGTATTGATCATTGCCGGCGGGAATGGGATCTTGCCACAGCAGATCTTCAGTGGGCACATCTGGCCCCCAATAACGCACTTTAGGGCCCAGATCTCGGTGGGTTAGTTTGAACCAAGCGCGGGCAAACACGTCTGAAAAATACGCCTGATCTTGGGCAAATTTTTCCATATATTGTCGATAAATTGGGTCAAATTTCATGGCCATGTCCGCGTCGGTCATCATGGGTTCAACCCGCTGCGTCGGATCTTCGGCATCCAACGGTTTGTCTTCCTCTTTTATGTCGATGGGCTGCCACTGCCAAGCCCCCGCTGGGCTTTTAGTAATGGACCACTCATAATTCAACAGCAACTTAAAATAGCCATCATCCCATTCGGTTGGGTTTGTAGTCCAAGCGCCCTCAATGCCACTGGAAACGGTATCGCGGCCAATCCCACGATGATCGTGATTAACCCAGCCAAGCCCTTGATCCAATAGCTCAGCCCCTTCCGGCTCTGGCCCTAGCTGCTCCACACGGCCATTACCATGACATTTCCCAATGGTATGACCCCCTGCGGTTAAAGCCGCCGTTTCTTCATCGTCCATGGCCATACGGGCAAAAGTCACTCGAATGTCTTGCGCAGTTCGCACTGGATCCGGCTGACCGTCTACCCCTTCTGGGTTTACATAAATCAGCCCCATCATGACTGAGGCCAACGGGTTTTCTAAGTCGCGCTCGCCACTGTAACGGCTGCCTTCGGCATCACTGGTGGCCAACCACTCTTTTTCTGAGCCCCAATAAATGTCAATTTCAGGGTGCCAAATGTCTTCCCGCCCAAAGCTAAAGCCAAACAGTTTTAAGCCCGCTTGCTCGTAAGCCATGGTGCCTGCCAGTGCAATGAGATCAGCCCAGCTTAAGCTGTTGCCGTATTTTTTCTTCAATGGCCACAGCAGCCGGCGCGCCTTATCTAAATTAACGTTATCAGGCCATGAATTTAACGGTGCGAAACGTTGATTACCGGTGCTTGCTCCTCCTCGGCCATCAGCCACACGGTATGTACCAGCCGAATGCCATGACATGCGGATCATCAGCCCAACATAGCTGCCCCAATCTGCTGGCCACCAATCTTGGCTATCCGTTAACAACGCGTGCATGTCTTTTTTTAATGCCGCCACATCTAACTGTTGCAACGCTTGCCGGTAATTAAAGCCAGCTGGCAGTGGGTTTGTCTTCGTATCGTGTTGATGCAAAATGTCTAAATTTAACGCCTTCGGCCACCATTCCATCACCGAATTTCCGGTCTCGGTTAACCCACCGTGCATCACTGGACAGCGTCCAGAGCCATTATTTGCGGTCATATTGTGTATCCCCTTACACTCAAGTTGGTTAAATACTGCACAGCTTGAGCATAGTACGCGGCGTTCTTTTTCGGGCTCAGATCCTAGCCAAATGCAGCAAAATATGGCGAAGCTCACTAGGCTTAACCAACCGCATCCACCTCGGGGTGATCGATGACAGAACTCAGCCACGGATTAGCAACGGCGTTTGGCATGATCTGGCAAATGAGTTGGCCACTCGCATTGGGCTTGATCTTTTCAGCTTGGGTGCGTGATTGGGTGCCGGCTGAACGCGTTAGCCATTACTTTGGCCACAATCGGCTATCGGCGTTATTGTTGGCTACTGGCCTCGGAATGCTGTCCTCTTCTTGCTCTTTTGTCGCCGCATCATTGGCCAAAACTTTTCTCGCCAAAGGCGCTAATATGGCTAATACCATGGTTTTTATGGCCGCCAGCACCAATTTAATTTTAGAGATGTTCATGGTTTTGGTGGCGCTGCTGGGGTGGGGCTTTTTGGCCGGACAAATCGTGGCCGCGTTACTGTTATTGGTGTGCCTCGCGTTGCTGTTTTGGCGTTTTCCCCAAGCGTACATGCAAACGATCCAACAGCGTTTTATTAATGAACAGCAAACGCAAGCCCACAACCATAGCAACAAGGCTGCGCAGGACATGCAGTGTGGCGCCAAGATGAAAATGGACAGCGCCGATCCCATGCAGTGCGGCGCCAAGATGGCGATGAGCAGTGAGTCTTCAAAATCAAGTCATTTACAGCGCAGTGCGCGCTACTTTGCCATGGACATCGACATGATAGGCCGAGATCTATTCATTGGATTATTGGTAGGTGCCGCGGTGATCGCTTGGGTGCCAGCCAACACTTGGGCACACTTGCTCCATAGTCTTCTCGGTGCTCCCTCTCAAGGGACAGCGATGCCATTATGGCTGTCGTTCTTAGAGGTGCTTTTAGGGGTGGGCCTTGCTGTTGTCGCTTACGTGTGCTCTATTGGCAACGTCATGATCGCCGCAGCTTTATGGCATGGTGGCTTCTCTTTTGGCGCGGTTTTGGCGTTTATCTTATCGGATCTTATCACCATCCCGATGGTGCGCGTTTACAGCCATTACTTTGGTCGTGCGGTTACCCAAGCCATTGTTTGGCGCTTAGTTCTTGGCATTGTCTGCAGTGGCGTTTGCGTCAATCTATGGCTTGGCGCGTCATTCCCGACCCACAGCACCAGCAGCGCCTTCACCTTTACGCAATTTGGTTGGAATGCGACCACCGTTCTCAATGTCGTTACCATTCCCTTAGCCTGTGCATTTTATCGGCTCGGCAAGCGCTAGCCGCATGATAAGCCGGAATTATTTTCTAATAGCCGCCCGACTATCGAGGCTTAAGCATAGAGAGCGGAAGCTACTCTACGAAAATGTCTTTAAGGGCTGCGATAAATACCGCTATACCCACATCGAACATGCATTTCTTAAATTAATGGCAAGCCCGTTGTGATTTTGCTTAAGTCAGCATTTAGGTCTTTGTAATGAACGATTGGAGCGGATCGCTGCTCTTTGGGTAGCAGCGGCAGGATTAAATCCCAAGCACAGACGAGGCGCATTGGAAGCCCTAGCCTAAGCTTGCTCTCACCTCTGCAATGGTGACGAAGAGTTTGTTTTCGACGTCTTGAAATGCTTGAAAACCATAACGCTCATAGAAGTGTTTTACTCCGTCTTTGGCATCAACAATAACTGCTGGAAATGCAACGCTATCACTAGCGGCTAATAGCTTTCTGAGTGCGTCAATAAGCAGCCACTCACCAAAACCTTTCCCTTTGTATCGGTCATCGACAGCAAGGCGGGCAATCAGGCCACCAGAGGTGGACGACTGGTGCTTTTTTTGTAATTTATCAGGCAATGCCTTTAAGTCAATTGGTGTCATTGTCAGCGTGTAAAAGCCGATGACATGTGAGTTGTCACTATCATCTTCTAAAACAAAGGTTCTGCTGTTGTCCTTCTTTGCTTGCTGGCTCGCCATGACTTTTAAGTAATTATTGAGAGCTTCGATGCCACAGTTGAACCGGTTTCTATCGTGTTTAGTTTTATCTAAAAGCCTGAATTCAACTTCGAAGTGCGACACTCTCTAATATCAATCAGCCACTGTCAGTTCTTTGAAAATAACGACTGGCTGCTTAAACCCCAAACATTTTTTAGGACGATTGTTAATCCT
>JAWXTX010000033.1:0-17327 GCA_044433165.1 Ferrimonas sp.
GATAAAGGCGAGGCGCGAACCGATTGGCTGAAACGGCCGTTATCTTCCGCGCAGTTGCAATACGCCGCCGCCGATGTGTATTACCTGCACCAAATCTACCCTCAAATGCGGGCGCAAATTACGGCAATGGGGCGCTTAGATTGGTTATGGCAAGAGGGGCAACGCGCCTGCCGAGGGCGTTTGACGGTGGAAGATCCCGCTAAAGCGTACTTAAAAGTGAAGAACGCATGGCAACTGAAACCGGAGCAATTGGCGGTATTGCGCAGTTTGGCCGCTTGGCGTTTGGGCGTTGCTCAGCGTAAAGATCTGGCCTTGAACTTTGTGGTGAAAGATGCGGTGCTGCTGAATTTGGCCAAGCGTGCACCACGTTCTTACCATTATTTGCAGCAGTTGGATGGGCTGGATGCCCGTACCCTGCAGCGTTATGGTAAAGCGTTACTGGCAGCCATTGCCGAAGCGGATCTCTCGAACTTACCGGCGCCAATTGATCCCACGGGCTTGGACCCTGATTTTCGTGAGGCCGTCGCCTTGGTGCGTTCCGCACTCTTGCAAGTGGCGGAGCAAAATAAAGTTCAACCGGAGTTTTTGGCATCTAAGAAATTAGTCAGCCAGTACGTTAATTTTCTGTGGCAAGAGCAAACGGGTAACACACCTGAAGTGCTGCAAGGCTGGCGTGGCGAAATTTGTGCAGAGCCACTAGCTCAGCTTAAAATTTGTTAGGATTCCACTAATAAAAGCGCAGTGCTACGCAAAGTGCACTGCGCTCTTCACGTCTTCTCACAAAAATTCCCACATCGTTTCGTCGCTACGCCTAATTACTGGGTTGCAATTTTGCATTGGCGGTCACAAAATCAGCTAAACATTTGTTTATACCGACAAACTTGAACTCTAGGCAATTGAATGCCGTTGAGGAGGTAAAATGGATTTTCCTTGGCTAGATAGCTACCCCAAAGAGGTTCCGGCAGAGATTGACGCATCGCGCTTTGGTTCACTGGTGGATTTATTGGAACAGTGCATTAACCAATATGGCCCCAAACCAGCCTTTTCCAATATGGGGCAATCGCTCACCTATGCTCAGCTTGATTCTCAGTCAAAGGCGTTCGCGGCTTACTTACAGCATCTTGGTTTTGAAAAAGGTGATCGGGTTGCGTTAATGATGCCAAACCTGCTGCAATACCCTATTGCCCTTTTTGGGGTACTGCGTGCAGGCATGGTGGTGGTTAACGTCAATCCACTTTATACCGCCCGTGAGCTGGAGCATCAGCTCAAAGATTCTGGGGCAAGCGCGATTGTGATTGTGGAGAACTTTGCCTCTACCTTGGCACAAGTGATAGAGCATACGCCGGTGAAGCAGGTATTTTTAACTCAGCTGGGCGATCTACTGGCATGGCCTAAGCGCAGTGTGGTTAATTTTGTGGTGAAGTCGGTGAAGAAAATGGTGCCGCCTTTTCAGCTCCCCCAAGCTTGCTCTTTTTTAGAGGCATTACGCCAAGGGGCGACATTGGCTTACCAACGGCCAAGCGTAACTGCAGAGGACATTGCCTTCTTGCAATATACCGGTGGCACGACCGGTGTGTCTAAGGGCGCGGTCTTATTACACCGCAATCTGGTAGCCAATTTAGAGCAGGTAAGTGCCTATATGGGCACCAGTTTAATGGCCGACGATGAGGTGGTGATCACCGCCTTGCCGCTCTATCACATCTTTGCGTTAACCGCGAATTGCCTGCTATTTATGAAAATTGGCGGCTGTAATTTATTGATTACCAACCCAAGAGACATGCCAGCCTTTGTTAAAACACTGCAAAAGAACCGCTTTACCGCCATTACTGGGGTTAATACCCTTTTTAATGGTTTATTGAATGCCCAAGGGTTTAATAAGGTGGACTTTTCATCACTAAAATTGGCTCTAGGCGGCGGCATGGCGGTTCAGCGCTCGGTTGCGGAGCGCTGGCAAACGGTCACACATTGTCGCTTACTGGAAGGGTATGGACTTACGGAAACCTCACCAGCGGCGTCTTTTTCACCTTTTAACTCAACCGGTTATGATGGCACCATCGGCCTGCCACTGCCCTCTACGGCCATGAGGTTAGTGGATGAGCTTGGTCACCCCAGTGCTGTTGGTGAAGCGGGCGAAATTCAAATAAAAGGCCCACAGGTAATGGCGGGTTATTGGCAGCGCCCTGATGCAACCGCTGAAATATTGCAAGATGGCTGGCTGTCAACCGGCGACATTGGCGTGATGAGTGAGGCGGGTTACTTCACCATTGTGGATCGCAAAAAAGATATGATTTTGGTGTCCGGTTTTAATGTTTATCCGAATGAAATTGAAGAAGTGGTGGTTGCACATCCGCAAGTGATGGAAGTGGCTGCTATTGGCGTGGCCGATGAAAAAGCCGGTGAAGTGGTAAAAGTGGTGGTCGTGAGCAGTGATCCGAGCTTAACCCAAGAGCATTTAATTGATTATTGCCGCAAGCATTTAACCGCCTATAAAGTGCCACGTTATGTGGAGTTTCGTTCAGAATTGCCTAAAACGAATGTGGGCAAAATTTTACGTCGCGCTTTACGAGAAACGCCCGCAGCGGCCTAATTTGTCTTTGCACCTCGAGTGTTTCAACGATTCAAAAACGCCCGCTATATAATGCGGGCTTTTTTATTCTGAGGCGCCTATCACCCGTTTGTGATTGCCATGGGCCGCCAACGAGAAGCGGCTGGGTTCGGGATGCTCGCGGGCGGCTTGATATCCAAGCAATTGCATGAGTTGCTCGATGATGGCTGCGGTAGCTCCCCAAATATTGTGGTGCATAAGATAGATGGGATGCCACTGCTGGCGGCGCTTAATGGTGATACGACGACGGCGTTGGTGATCACTAAAATCTAATAAGGGAACGCGAAACAGGCGTTCGACTTCGCGTTTGGAAACGATGGGTTGGAATGGCTTGGTGATGAGCGCCACAAAGGGGAAAACATAAAAACCGGTGCGCGTGTGTAAGGCACTTAACTGGCCAACTTGTTGGAGATGGCTGGTGGGTAAGCCTATCTCTTCCCACGCTTCGCGAGCGGCAGCATGCCAAGGGCTTTGATCATCGGCTTCCACTTTGCCACCGGGAAAGGCAATTTCTCCAGGGTGCGTTGGCATTTGGGCAGAGCGTTGGGTTAGCAGTAGTTGCAAGCCATTGGGGCTAGGCTCCAAAGCTAGCAGCACAGCCGCGTGTCGTACGGGAGCCTTGAATGTTATCGGGGGATAAGCACTAGGCAGCTGTGGTAGCGGTTGTAAGCTAAAGCGTTGGAGAAAATCGAGCGTATCAGGCGTCATGCAAAGCCATTGTTAATTTGATGGGGCGTCTGTCGGATGCGGGCTTAGCGGAGTGGGTGCTAGATAACGCTCAATTTCAGCCATCAGTGCCGCCGATTTTTTAGCGTTGAAGCCCACGTGTTTAAACACCACTTTCCCTTGGTGCACTAAATAGCTTGATGGCATACCACGCACTTTAAAGTCGGTGGCAATTTGGTTGCTGGGATCGTAGTGAATCAAAAATTGCGCAGGGTGCGCTTGTAAAAAAGCCCGCGCATCGTCAGGGTTCTTATCTAAGTTAACGGCCACCACCAATAAACCGCGCTCTGAAAATTGTTGTTGCAGTTGGTTCATAAAAACAAAGCTGTCGCGGCAGGGCACACACCAACTGGCCCAAAAATCCACATATACCCATGCCTGTTGTGCCGCCTGCTGTAAAGTTGTGTTTTGGTCATGGTGTTTAAAAGTGAAGTTTGGGGCGAGCGTAGCGGACGTTGCATGGTTGGTGCTGTTGGTCAGAGAATGCAACCACGGTTGGCTCAGTGCGGCTCCGTTGAGTAGCACCAGAGGTAACCACCAACCACGGTAAAGGCGTTGGGCTAATTGAGACAGTGCAGAGCGGTAACGTGTCATCGTTCCTCCTTGAACTTGATGATCCTCGTTTTTTTGTGTTGCTTTTTAAGGCGCTAAATTAGGCAAAATACGGCTGAGCTTATCAAAGATCTCTTGGTATTCCTCATCGACCTGTGAGTCGGCCACGATGCCACCGCCAGCCCAACAATAGATCCGTTGCTGCTTGGCGACCAGTGAACGGATAGTAATGGAGGTGTCTAATTGGCCATCTTGAGATAAATAGCCAATGGATCCGCAATACAAACTGCGTCGTTGGGGCTCTAATTGCTCAATAATCTCCATCGCGCGGATCTTCGGTGCACCTGTAATTGAACCACCGGGGAAACAAGCGCGCAAGAGATCCAGCGGCTGGTATTCGGGGGCTAAGGTGGCATTGACCGTGCTAACAAGATGATGCACCGCCGGAAAACTTTCAATAGCAAACAATTCTGGCACGCGTACGCTTCCAGGCGTTGCAACGCGGCCTAAATCGTTACGCAGTAAATCCACAATCATCACGTTTTCCGCTTGATCTTTAGGGGCCTGTTGCAGCGCAGTCGCGTTGGCCTTATCGACGATGGGATCGTGAGAGCGTGGCCGCGTGCCTTTGATGGGCTTGGTGCTGATCTGGTTTTGTTTTAGCTGCAAAAAGCGCTCGGGCGAGAACGAGAGCAGGGCGCAATCGGGCAGCCGAATAAAAGCGGAAAAAGGGGCATTGTTGGCCGCGCGTAAACGGCTATAAGCCTGCCATTCATCCCCTTCATAAGGTGCATCAAAACGTTGAGTTAAATTAATTTGGTAGCAATCACCACTGCGTAGATAGGCTTGGACCTGATCAAACTGACGTTGATAATGCGCGCGATCAATTTGATGTTGCCATGGGCCGGTTAACGCAAAAGACGCGCTTTGATCTTGGCGTGTGGTTATTTGTTGCTGCACCCAATGCCAACGCGCTTGCCAAGCGTTGTGGTCGCCCAATACCAGTAAGTGCACCTGTTGGAGGCGATGATCGATGCACAAAGCCCAGTCGTAAATACCAACCGCCATCTCGGCCAGTTTGATGTCGTCTTCGGCAAGGGTTGGAAGCGTTTCAAAACGCCGCCCCAAATCGTAACTGAAATGGCCCATGGTGCCGCCACAAAAAGGCAGGCTTTGCGATGTTAATTGGCTGCCTAAGTGTTGCTGCTGAAGTTGCTGCACCACCGTTAAAGGATCCGCCGTAGTTTGGTAACGGTGCTCACCCTCTTGCACGGTTGTTTGTAATCCTTGGCAAACGGCGGTTGCTAAAGGTTGAGCAACAATCAGGCTGTAATGCGCATCTGGGTGAATATTGGTCTCTTCGTTGTTAATGGCCGAGTCCAGCAACATAGCCCAAGGCATGGCGCTAAAATGGGAAAAAATAGCAATGGGATCGGCAGGCAGATCAACCGTGCGCGAACAAAGTGAGCGAGGTAGGTTCATACAAAACGGCTCAAACAAATGTGGGAACGAAAGGCGTTAACGCCACCATTTAATATTCGCAGTTGAGTTTATGGCTGTCATAGTTGACAAAAACCCGCCAAAAGTGGCGGGTTTTTAAGCATCTAAAACGCGCTGCTATTAAAATTGGCAGTTACGTGGGCTGCGTGGGAATGGGATCACATCTCGGATATTGGCCACCCCTGTTACGTAAGAAACTAAACGCTCAAAGCCTAAGCCAAAGCCCGCATGAGGCACGGTGCCGTAACGACGTAAATCGCGATACCAGTACATTTCATCTTTTGGTAAGCCCATTTCATCCATACGCTTATCCAAAATATCTAAGCGTTCTTCCCGTTGTGAACCACCAATTAGCTCACCAATACCTGGAGCTAAAACATCCATGGCTGCAACGGTTTTGCCATCGTCATTCAAACGCATGTAGAACGCTTTAATGTCTTTCGGGTAGTTCTTTACAACCACCGGTGCTTTAAAGTGTTCTTCCGCTAAGTAGCGCTCATGCTCGGAAGACATATCAATGCCCCAAGAAACAGGGAATTCAAATTCACGGCCACACTCTTCCAAAATTTGGATGGCGTCGGTGTAATCCACCTGCGCAAAATCGGCTTCCACAAAAGCGCGCAGACGGGTGATAACGTCTTTATTTACCCGTTGTTCAAAGAAGGTTAAATCGTCTAGACATTCATCCAGTACCGCTTTAAAGCAGTATTTCAGCATCCCTTCAGCTAAGTTTGCCACGTCGTTTAATTCGGCAAAAGCCACTTCTGGCTCAACCATCCAAAACTCAGCTAAATGGCGAGAGGTATTGGAGTTTTCAGCACGGAAGGTTGGCCCAAACGTGTATACCTTGCTCAGAGCACAAGCATAAGTTTCGGCGTTTAATTGGCCGGATACAGTTAAAAAGGTCTCTTTACCAAAAAAATCTTGATCGTAATCGACGTCGCCTTTATCGGTACGAGGCAGGTTATTCATATCCAGTGTGGAAACGCGGAACATCTCACCGGCGCCTTCACAATCAGACGCGGTCATGATTGGGGTTGAAACCCAAATAAAACCTTGCTCATGGTAAAAACGGTGAATGGCTTGCGATAGGGCGTTACGAACGCGCATGACTGCACCGGTAATGTTGGTGCGTGGGCGCAGGTGCGCAACTTCACGTAAATACTCAATGGAGTGGCGTTTGGCAGCCATGGGGTAGCTGTCGGGATCTTCCACCCAGCCAACCACTTTTACGGCACTGGCTTGCAGCTCAAACTGTTGCCCTTGCCCCGGTGATTCAACGACAGAGCCGGTAAGTTCAACTGAACAGCCTGCAGTTAAGCGCAATATTTCATTGTTATAATTTGGCAGTTCGTTGGGTACCACGCCCTGAATTGGATCAAAACAGGAGCCGTCGTACACGGCCAAGAAAGAAATGCCGGCTTTAGAGTCACGGCGGGTGCGCACCCAACCTCGTACTGTGACTTCTGAGCCAACTGCGTGGTCGCCCTTTAGGACGTTAGCAATAGTTGCTACTGTCATACTCGAAATGCTCTCCAACGAGTCGAAATTAAACAATTACCAGTTGCGATAACTGGCCTGCCTCTAAACATAGAGAATTGACCATGTTACCTGCACCTGCCAGTTTCACAAGAGCCAAGCCGCTTAAAAAAGCCAGAAAATGTGCAGTTGGTGATGCTGAAATGTTTTAGTGATAAATAATGCGCAAAAAATGGATGGTTATTTCACCAATAGGGGGTTATCTGGTGTTAATTATGGTAAAAATGCAGCGCATTGTATGCCGTCGATATTGCCTTGGCCTTACTTATAAAAAGTTGGGGCTACTCGGCGTATAACGCCGATTTATTTTTTGTCATGCCCATTCATTATGCAATCAACTACACAAGGTAGAACTATGTCACCAAAACGGTTTCAACTGCTTCGAATTATTATTATTGATAGCTTTTGGAAGGGCAAAGTCAGCGAAATTCGTTTTGATGGTCATACCCAGTTAGAGGGGACGAACGGGGCAGGGAAAACATCATTGATGCGCTTATTACCACTGTTTTATGGCATGCGCCCTGGTGAAATTGTCTCCAAGGTCGACCAAGCAAAAAACTTTGTGGATTATTATTTGCCGCGTGAGTCTAGCTTACTGGTTTATGAATACCAACGCGTAAACGCTTATGGTTCGCAAGTGTGTTGCATGGTGGCAAGTAGCAATAATGGCCGGAGCATTCAATATAAATTAATTGATGCAGGCTATGAGCAGGCACACTTTATTAGTGCTGATCATAAAACCCACAAAATGGCCGATATCGAACGCTATTATGGGCGTAACGTTTTCCATTCGGTGTATTTGAACGTTAATGAATACCGGCAAGTGATCCAATGTCTGCGAGAAGGGCGAACCAGCAGTAAAATCCGCGATTTGCAGGGGCGCTTTGCGTTTGGTCAAGTTGCCATGCCACATGTGGATAAAGTGGTTAATGGCACCATTGAGAAAAATTTAGATTTTGGCGCCGTTAAAAAGATGCTGGTGGCCATTAGCGCTGATTTCTTGGCGCGGGGCCATGGCCAACAGCGCGAACCGATGCAATTAAATCGCGATGAAATTGGCGGCTGGCTCAGTGATATCCAAGCCAGCCGCGCGGTTTCTGGTGCGCAAGAGAAAATAGCACGTTGGCAAACCGAATTTAATGAGTTAAGCCACCATCTGCATCAGCTTCGTCATTTATTAGCGCAACTTGTGCAAGCGACGGCACAAGTTAGCGCAGAACATACAGATAGTGAAGGCGCCCTAAAGGCGTTGAATCATGCCATCAAAGAGGCGGAAAAAGCCCATGAGCAGCGCATAGAACAGCAAAAAGAGGCGCTTTATCAAAATCAAGACCGGTTAAGCCAATGCAGAGTGAAATGCGAACATCTGGATAAACAAAAGCAAGTTTATGACGATGACGATGCGGCGGCATACCAAATTAAAGCCGATGAGAAACAACGCTTTAGCCGAGAACTGCACGAAACCGAAAGTTTGATCTTCAGCTTGGAAGGTGATCTTCGCCAAGTGCAGGAAAAGTACCGTGAGTTGCTCAGCCAAAGTCAGCTGACGATCAGCCAGAGCGAAACGAACTTGCATAAGCAGGTGGCCGCGATAGAACAGCAAATTCAGCTGCAATTACGCACAGTGGACGAGCAATTTGCGCAGCAACGGGGGGAACTGGAAAAGCAGCATGGTCAAGCGGAATTAGCACTGGAAAAACAGCAATTTGAGCTGGCGCATCAACAGCAGCAAAATGCGGCCGCACGCATAACGCCGCAGGTCGAACCCCAGTGGGCGCAAGCGGTGCAGCAAACCCAGCAACAGTTAACGGCGGTACAGCAGCAACGCCATGAACTGAGCGCCTTTGTAGCGGATATCAGTCAGCACTTAAACAGTTGCGAGCGTCAACGAGATCAGCAATTGCATCAATTAACGCAGGAGCAACGCCGCTTGCAAGAGCTGCAACAGGACTCTGCTGCGCTGACATTGCAATTGCACCCAGCCAAACATTCGCTGCATCAATTTTTAGTAGAACAAGACGGTTGTGCCGATTGGAAACAGACCATCGGCGCATTACTCTCGCCGCAACTTCTTGCTCGTACCGATTTGTCGCCGCAGTGGCACGGCGAGGGGTTAACGACGCTATATGGTGTTCAGTTAGATCTCACGGCGTTGCAAGAAAATAACCCGCTGAGCCGTAATGAAGCTCAATTGGCACAGCAGTTAGCAGAAAAATCAGCACAAATTAGCCAGCAAGAGCAACAGCTGCTTGAGCTGCAGCAGTGGCTGGCTCAAAACGAAGAGCAGATCCGTGCGGATAAGCAAAAAGTGCAATTAAGCCAGCAAAACGAACGTCAGCTTAGTGGCCAAATAAGCCAGCTGCAGCAGCAATTGGAACGCCAGCAGCAGCAACTGGATGAGCAGCAGCAACAACGCTTGCAACAATTAGATGCCGAAGCGCTAGAGCTGCAAAAAATAGGGCAACAACTAGCGCAGCAGCTCAAACAGCAACAGCAGCAAGCCAAAGGGCATGAAGCGCAACTGCGCTTGCGTAATCAAGAGCAGCGGATGGAGTTGGAAACCGAGTGCAATAGCCAAGTTGAGACGCTTAAAAAGCAGTTCGAGGAGCAGTTGCTGCAACATCAAGCTCAGCAAGAACAGTATCGTCAGCAACAACAACAGGCGCTCACTGGCTTAGATCCAGATGGTGAAATTGATCGGCTTAATGAACAGCGCAAGCAGCTGGCGGCGAAATTACAGCGTTGCGCGGAATTTGAACAAAAGGCGCGTGAATATCAGGCATTTATCAACAACCAATTTTGTCAGCGTAATGCCTTAGGTGACGAGCTATTAAGTTTACAGCAGCGGGTTGAGCAAGGCGACCAACAAGTGGCGCAACAAGAGCGCCAGCATCAGCAACAAAAGAAGCAACAAAAGCAGCAAAGAACGGCCTTACGTGAACAGTTAGAGCGGACTGAGACACTGCTTGTCCAATTACAAGGGGCGCAGACTCATTGTGAGCGCTTGGAACTAACTCCGCTATTTGATCCGGACTCTGCCACCTATCAAGCGACTATGCTGCCTGCCTTTATTCAGCAAAATTTGGAAGCGTTTACTTTATTAGAAAAAACGCTGGCCAAAGAGGTGGATAATTTTGCCAATACCCTGCGGGTAGAGCATGGCAAGAGTAGCTTGTTTGACTCTTGGTTGAAATCCGTGGCTGAGCACGATCATTTTGTGGGTTGTGAAGGCGTTTTTAAATACCAAGTACCGACGCAAGCATTGCTAGAAAGTGCCACTCAATTGAAACTGTCTACCAGTTTGTTAATTCAAACTAACGCCAATATGATCAATGAGTTCTACCAGCATTTAGTGCAGTTTGATCGCCGCATTAAAAGCGTGGGGCGGCAATTATCGGAGCGGGTAACCGAGTTGGCAAAATTCGAAGCCTTTGCTGGTATTAATGTGGGCACCGTAACCAAACTGGATCAGCTCGACTATTGGCGCCCTTTAGCCAGTTTTGCCGACCGCTATGATCAGGCTAAAGATCAGCTGCAAGATGGCCAGACCGAGATCCCCGAGGAGCTGATTGCGGCCATGCGTGACTTGGCGCGAGTGTTACCCAGCGAAGGGCTACAGTTGCAGCACGATGAATTGTTCGATTTGGAATTTGTAATCACCGAAAAAGGGCAAGTCAAACGCGCTCGGACGGCCGCTGCATTGAAAAAAGTCTCTTCAACCGGCCTTTCTTATTTGGCCATGTTGTCGTTGTTTGCAGGCTTATTAGCGATGTTGCGCGGTAAGAGCCATTTCCCCAGTAGCATCATTCTTCCGGTGGATGAATTGGGTGAGCTGGCGGCCGAGAACATTAAACTGTTGTTGGAAATGTTTGACCATAATGCGATTCAAATTTTATCGGCCTCGCCAGCAACGGACCGTCAAGTCTTGGCGCTGTATCAAAATAGCTACAAGTTAAAAGACAGCAAAATTTATAAAGCGCACATTCCCCAATCTAAGTTTGAACAGTTGCTTGCAGCACGGGTGGCTAAGGCCACAACCGCGGTTGAGACGCCAACCATGGGAACCGATATGGCGACAGATAAAAGCACCACGGCGGAGACATTAAATGTTTAAAAAAACAGTTGAGCTGTTATTGGCCGGTGAAGTGATCTGCCAAACCGCGTATCCAGATCACTTCGAATATTTAGAGCCGGCGGCGCACCAAGAGTTAGTCGCTCAGTTTTTACAACAACTTGATAGGGAGTTAATGTCATTAGAGTCTGCGCACGCGTTTTATTGCACATATCAGCATGTGGATGATGATAACCGCAAAAAAATTAGTGAGTTATTTAGCACGCTTCGAAGCCAATTTAGGCCGCTGGTCGAGTGGCTTGATCTGGTGCTGCAAGCCACCAGTAGCGACACCCCATTACGCGCACAAGATCGTTTACTGTTTACCCGCTTACTGGAAGCCTTTGAGCACGACCAAACGCTGGCGGAACAATTACGACGTTTAACCAATATGGCGCTGTTTAAAACCAGCCGTCTTGAAATTCGAGATCAGCTCAGTACCGTTTTTGCAAAACTTGAGGATCTGGGATATCTCAAGCGCCACGCTCAAGGCAGTAATACGTATTACGCCACCGCACGTTTTGAGCTGATCTATTTGTTGATTGAGTTTTTGAATGACAGTGAAAAACTCGCCTTGCCAGAAGAGCCAGAGCAAGCGTTACAGACGGAGCTGTTATTGTAATGTCCAGCAGTTATGATCTTGCTCAAGTCGCCGAACTGTTGCGCCAAATCGGCCAATCGGATCAACTCCTAGCAAGTGTGTTTATTGATGGCAGCATTAGCAGTAATTCCGACAATGACAGCCAGTTGCGACGCCTACATAAAGCCAAATTATTGCGACCAGACGACGAACTAGGCGATTATTTGCTCGCATCGGATTTAAAGCGACTGCTCAATAAATTACTACGTCAACAGAGCAGTTATCGGCAGTTAACCGATATGGGTAAAGTGATTGAGGCCATGGAGGATGCGGCAGAAGAGTACCGGTGCGCTTATTTGAGCCAGCAACAAGATAATGCTGAGCATTATTTAGATGAATTTGAAGATTTGATGTTTGAGGCCCGCGACAGTTTAACTGTGAGCCTTGAAAACATGCACTATGTCATCTCCAGCCAATTTGGCTTTGTCAGCACCTTAAATGCGAAGATCCGCGAGAATCAAAAGGCCTTAGATTACTCTCAAAAACTGTTAACAGAGCTGCAGCAAGTTGATCCTGAAATTTGCTACCGCTGGATATTTGACAGCGCGCCTCCCGTCTTTGCGCGCAAAGTAACCGGCTTTATCCGCTGGTATCGTGATGCCCTGAAACGCTTGGCGTTGATCATTGAAAAGATGCGCCAAAGCCTTTTTCGGTTACGCCGTCAAGAAAAACAAGCTGGGCAACTTAAAAGCATGGCGCGTTACTTACGTCATCATCCTGAATACCAACTTTCAGCGGAGTTGGGGTTTTCCGAGACATTACCAAACGCGTTAAAATTTGCCCCTGCATTAACGCTTGCAGGATATCCGAACGTTCGCTCGGTTGTGCAAGAACAAGCCTTGGTTGAGATTGTGCAGCAACTGCGGCGGTTGACGCCCACTGTAACAGAGCCTCGAGCGCGTGAGGCGGTAATCGTAGAGACCGAATCCCTTGAAGTGCTTGGCTATATCAGCGATTGGGCCTTGGATGAGGTAGAACGCTATATTGGACAGGCACTTGAAAGCGATGGTGGGCTCAGTGCTTTGTTGTTTTGGCACAATCAGCAAGATCATTGGCAGCAGCAACAGTGGCAGCTGGAACCGAAAATGTGGCTTGAGTTGGTGTTTGGCTATTACTGCTCATTGAGTATTACGGAGCAGCAGCAATGTACCATTGCTTTGGAAGAAGCATTAGTGGATGGCACCAATAATAATTTCACCTACAGCGACATCTGTATTGATTTTAAGCCAATGCGCCAAGCAAGCCGAGGGTAATATGGAAAAGCCAAGTCGCTTTGATTGGGCGCGTCAGCGCAATGATGAAAAAGACGGCGCGGCCAAAGTGCGTGAGCACTGGGTATTGTGCCGCGCCTTAAAGCAGCTAAAGCTCAATGGCGAATGTTGGCTACAACCCGCTTATCTGAGCGCGGGGATATGGATAGATTACCGAGATATTGACCAGATTGGCCACAGCAGCATTGTCTTTGTGGAAAATCTGGCCATTATGGCGGAAGTTTCGCAATTAGCGTTGCCTGTTGAGCTTGAGGATCCGCTCTTCCTGTATCGAGGTGAAGCGCATGATTGTAATACCGGTAGCGCCCATGCTTTTTTTCGTCAACCTCATACGGGGTTAAAAATTGCTTTTAATGATTTTGATCCCGCTGGTTTGCAGATGATCTTAACCTCTGGCGCAGATTGGGCTTTGGTGCCTCAACCGGAGCTATGGCAAGCACTCTGCCATCCTGATTGGCAACAATTAACAGGGCCAGAGCGGCGTTTTCATGCTCAACGCGATATTTTAAATGCATTGGCTCAACGCACAGATACCCCAGAATGGATGCATCAAGCTTTGAAGTGTATGGGACAGCACCCGTATACACGTACCCAAGAGCATTTATTGGTGCACCAAGTACCATTGGTGCTCTTGCCTATTCGGCCAAGATAATGTGTTGGTAGCCGTAGTTAACGTGTCAGAATTGCATAAAAAACCGGCATTGTGCCGGTTTTTTTGTCGGTGATTTGCTTAGAGCTTATGCAAAATGCGCTTGGCCAAACGCTCAGAATCACCGAAGTGATCCCACTGTTCAACCAATAAAACGGTTCCTTTACGCTCACAAATATGAGGTAAAAAGGCATCATGGCAATCGGAGATCAAACGCAAATAAGACAACGGCGTGCCATTTTCAGCATCACGAGCGCGGTTTAGCATACGATGGTAGGCGATTTGCGGATTGGAACGCAGGTACATGACGGAGGTTACCCGTGGGTAATCGTCCAGTTTGTCCCAAATGTCGTAATAGTAGGTTAAATCTTCCCCATCTGGACGGCATGCCTCTTGTAAATTGGCCTGACAAAAGACCAAATCAGAGTACAGCGAGCGCTCCAGCACATAGTTGTAGTTTGGGTCTAAATCGGCACACAACTCTGCCCGATGCTGGGTAATAAAGCGCTGAAAGTTAATGCGCTGAGTTGGATCTTTGGTGAACTCTGCCAGCAATCGCTTAAATTCTGGGTTGGTGTCCACGTCTTCTAAAATCATCTTCCATGGACGGGTGTCCATGTTGTTCAGGTGGGCCACTAGTTTCGGTACGAGCGTCGATTTCCCTACGCCAATATTGCCCTCAACTGCAACTAATTCAAATTGTGGTTTCATGGTTACCTGCCTCAACAGCCTGGGTGATGATTCGCCAATGGCGTATGTTCCAAAGGCGGGCAAGTCTAATGAAATGCTGCTTGAGTTTCCATGGAAAAGACACACAAAAATGATCCACTGCCGAGTAAATAAGCAGCATCAGTTTCGTGCTCTATTTGCAAGAGCTAACTGCAAAATTTAGTCTCACATCAAGCCTTCGCTTTCTGAGGCTAGGCGTGAAACTGCCGAACGAGTAAACTTCCGTACAGCATTATAACCTCATGGGATTTAGCTGATGACTCATCACCGCGATACTGCAAGCAACGCCCCCTTTGCTTTGATGCGCATTGAAGTGTGTTTTCCACTGGCCAAAGAGGCGGTCGTGGCGGTAGAAGAGGCGATCGCGCTCTACGTTGATAGCCCTTCGGTGCAAACGGAGATCTTGAGCTGTGGTTATGAACAAAACCAGTTTCAAATTGAACTGTGCTATTTCTCCATGACTGGAGAATATAAAAACGAATTGGTGTGGCTTCATAAAGCGGTGCAATCGGTTGTGGTACCAACACCAACTTTTACGATTCAAGTTTATCAAGACTGATCCCCATCCGGTATTTAACCGCATAATTAATAAGAGGATTTTTGGTGTCTCTATTGCAGACCTTACGGTGCCAAGAAGGGCACGATAGTCCGCTACGCTTTGCGGTGATTCAGATAAATATTGTGTTACTGATGATCTTAATGAGTGGGCTTAGCTATGGCAGCAATTGGCAAGTTGTGAGTGTGGCTTTAGTGCCGATTCTCTGCTCGCCGATTGCGTTATTAAGTGGTTGGCGCCGCCTGCATCAGGCAAATACGGAGCCTAAATGGGCCTGGGGTATTGCTGGTGCATGGTGGTGGGTTGCTTTATGCCTTTGTCTTTGGCCTGCGGGGGGGAGCATTATGTTGCTCGTACCTGCTGCGGTAACGGTATATTTTTGTTACTTGCCAGCCGTTGGTCGCCCTTTAAAAAGCCAATGGGGTTATAGCGGCCCGTGTTTAGTTTGGGGCAATGAACAGCGCAGTCGTCGGGAGCCATCGTTGCACGGCAAAGGCCGTTCCGCTTGGTTAGAACCCACCGCTCCAGTGCCATGGGATCAAGACTATCTGGATGGTGACGCCATTGCTGCGGCCATTGAGCCGCAGCAAGCACAGCGCTCAGCACAAGAGCAACGTTTAGCGCAATTGCTTACGCAGATCAAACAAAGTGGCATCTTAGAACGGTTAGAGCGTCAGCGTTTTCCATACCGCATCATTATCATGATTGTCGGCCTTTTGTTGCTTTTGGCCATTGCGATTAAAGTGGTGGCGTTGGTAACGCACAGCAGTAAAACACCACCGATAGAGCCGATTGAGCAGCAAGAAGCTCCAACGAGCGCCGTCGATACGGAGTCATCGTTAGGTAAGCTGCCACATTTTGATGAGTCGGTTATTTTGCCAGATAACTTTGGACTTGGACTGATTGGCAACCAATTGGTGATTCAATGGAATGGCCAAACGACCCAAGAGGGTGAGTATTGGAGCCAATCAACGGGGCATGGCGATCGCCGATGTCAGTCTATTCAATTTAATAGTGGTGTTGAATTTAGGCCGTTGGTGGTTAAGGTGCAAATGGCAGCCATTACTTTGCTTATTTTTCTGCGCTTGATACCGCGAATTTAGTGCACAATTTTGCGATGCGTAGCCATTTTGAACTATGCGGTTTTAGTTTTTCGCTCTCAGGAACATTAGTGCCTTTACAAGCAGCGCCAGCATTTAGTCAATATTTATAAGTACATCTGGCTCATTGAAGGTTTTTATCCTTTAATGTTTTAATCAGATAAGAAAATAGGCTGTAACCCTTTGGGTTACAGCCTATTTTTATTTAGGAAACGCGCTGTAAATAGGGCCAACCAAACCGTCATTCATTAACAATCGTTACCGCAAAAGTCGCCAAAAGTGATTTGGAATGCAGTAAGTTTTGCAGAGCAGTTGGCCAGAGTCCGTTCAATAAGAGCGTTACTTTTGGCAATGTGGCAATGAAGCCGCGCTAAATCAATGAGGGAGAATCAATGAAATCGAAATCTATGGCAAGTCTTGCTGCAGTCGTTATCGCCACGTCATTAACGGCCTGTTCTGATCAACCTACCTCGGAAGCAGAGCAAGAACAATCGCGCCTCGGTGAGGCATTAGAGAAGGTACAAGATAAAACCCAAGCGGTAACCGAAGCGGTGAAAACCACCGGTGGTGCGCTGAGCTCCGATGTTAAAGAGCAAGGGGCTGCTTTGATAGATAAAGCCAAAGTCACCACCGGTGAGGCAATGAACAACGTTAAATCCATGGCTTCATCCGCCGTCAGTGAAGCCAAAGCGGTAGGTAGCTCTGCGATGGAAGAAGCCAAGCAAATGACGACGGATAAAATTGATGAGGTAAAAAAAAAGTTGAATGAAGGCGTTAACAGCGCCCGTCAAACGGTGATTGCTGCTCCTTTGACATCCAATCTTGCCAGTGCTTCATCCGTCATGCCTGATGGTGCGGCACTGGCTGCCAGTAAAGGCTGTATTGCTTGCCACAGCACGGGCGATGCTAAGATGATAGGCCCTGCTTGGGGTGGGCTTGCTGGCTCAATGCGTCAGTTTACGGATGGCAGCACTGCCATTGCTGACGATGATTATTTGCGAGCCGCGATTATGGAGCCGAACGCGAAAATTGTGGATGGCTTTGCTGCGACGATGCCAGTGATGCCATTGCAAGAGCAAGAAGTGGTTGCCTTGGTGGATTATATTAAAACATTGAACTGATGATGCCTCACATAAGCGCAGTGCCTTTCAGTGAATTATGACGCTGCACTTATTTGAGGAGGGTTGAAACGCGTTTATTGGCTAGCGTTGGCCAGAGAGTGGCTTCGCCATTGCTGTTTGCAGCAACGAGGTTGAAGCAAGGTTTAGACGTTGCAAAAAATCGGGCAGTGCTTCGGTACGGTAGCACGCTTCTGTTTGGCTAATGTCGCTGCGGTTAACCAGCACGGT
>JAWXTX010000033.1:17337-24117 GCA_044433165.1 Ferrimonas sp.
CTCTTGGCCGGTAGCCACATTGGCGAGTTGATCGTCAAATAAAACGGCTTGAGAGGCCTCGAAACCAAAGTGCTGGCAAATCGAGCGGTACGCATGTGGATCGGGCTTCATTTTATAATCAGTCAGCTCTACTGAAAAGATCCCATCAACATAATCACTTAATCCCAGATGCTGTAAAACCCGCTCGGCATACTGCCGTGGCGAGTTAGTAAACACATAACGCGTTTTTAGGGTGTTGGCCAATGCGTTGGATAGTGCTGGGCAAGGAATTACGCCACTTAAGTCCACATCGTGTGCTTCGTAACAGACTTGCTCCAAATCAATTTGAGGGTGATGGAGCTGTAAGCCCCGCAAGGTGCCACCATATTGTTGATAATACTCTTCACATAATTGGTACGCTTGCTCGTAGGCCAGCTGCAAATGCGCTGCCACTGAATGAGTCATGCGGTTCACAATCTGTTCAATTAACTGATTTTTTGGGTCGTATAAGGTGTTATCTAAATCAAAAAGGTAGATTTCACGTTCTAGCAATGGCGTCACGGGGATTCCTGAGTTGCAGCACTAGTCGCGCGGCTTTTGTCGGCGCGACAACAGTGGCCCTAAATAATGAAAAACAGTGGAAGAAGGCCCATCAATCTTTTTTGGATTGTTGGTCGAGCATTTGCTCCATATTATCAATTTTTTTGGTTAATTCGGTTACTAATACGATAATATCAGCGTTTTGTTTGCGTAATTCGCGGTTTTTAATGCCGGTGTCGGCAAAACCAAAAATTTTATTCGCAAAAATGGCACCAACCGCACCGAGTATGCCTACCCCAAGGCAAAAATTGATAAAGACGCACACTCGGCCAAATGTGGTAACTGGGTAAAAATCGCCAAATCCAATGGTTGTGCTCGACATTACCATTAGCCACACTGCATCAGCCCAAGTTTTTATCGTTACTTGGGGATGCCCTGCTTCAAACCAATAGAGCAGGGTACCGAAAAACATTTCGATGGCAGCGTATACCGCGCAAGAGCAGATCCCTAAAAAGAGATAGTTGTACTCTTTTACGCCGTAATCATCGATGCTGTAGAGCCCCGACTTTTCCATAGCGCTTTGAATTATTATCACTGTTCCTCCTAATCGACTAACGCGACCTTGAGCTGATATAGCAAATACTTTGAGTGGACTCAAGCGGAGAAAATGCGTGAATGTAAAATGTATGGTTTCTTTAGAATAGCCGATTCTGGGGGCGGCAATTGATGGCGCAGATCATGGGTTGCGATTGGGTCTTATCTGTCTTTTGTGTGCATACTTATTCATTTTTGTGATTGGCGAGGTGGGTTCGTTATTTTCAGTATTCACTGCTTTACTTGAGGGAAATATTTGCGGGCAGACACCATGAGCTATGCACTGTTATTAATGGATTTTAGTAATGACTTAGTTGATCCCAAAGGCAAACTGGCTTCTAAGGGCTATGTGAAATTCGCTCGGGAAAATCAGCTTTTTCATCATGTTAATCAAGCTATTGCTGCAATTCGTAGTCAAGGTGGGTTCATTGTTTGGGTCAATTTGGCCTTTCATCCATGCTATTTAAATCACCCTAACCACTCGCCGCTGCTTGGTGGTGCTGCAGCATTGAACGCATTTCAGCAAGATCAATGGGGCAGCCAAATACAAGCAGAATTGGCTTTAGAGGCAACGGATCTGCAGTTAACGAAAACGCGCGTGAGCCCATTTTTTGGTACACCTTTAGAAAGCGTTTTGCGCTTACAGGGGATTGACCATTTATTACTGGCGGGTGTCGCAACTGAATTGGTGGTGAGTTGCGCTGCTCGAGAAGGGCACGATCGTGATTTTGCAATAACGGTGTTGTCTAATTGCTGTGGTGATGTGGATGAGCAGAGCCATCAACGAGCTTTGGTTGGTTTACAGCGATTTGGGCAAGTAATGACACTTAATCAGTTGGGTTTTGAGGAAAATTAACCGCTGATCTGGTGTGCAGCAGTGATGTTTTAATGAGCGAATAGTGCTTTTTGTTCGCAGTGAGTTTTGGTGGCTGGATAAAAGCACCGAGAAAAAATGAGATCTGGCGCAAGTTTATGCCTCAATTATGAATATTTACGCATATTTATGCTTGGCATTTATGATCGCAACTTTACAATAAGAAAAATTTTTCTCACTGGTGATTTCTTATGAGCGACATTACCGCGCAGGCTGAATTGCAGCCAGCTAGCAAGGCTTCACGCTGGCAAATGCCTGATACGCTGATCCTTATTTTTATGATCGGCATGGTTGCTGCCGCATTAACCTACATTATTCCTGTGGGCAGTTTTGATACGACTCAGGTTACTTATTTAGTGGATGGTGCTGAGCGCAGTCGTACGGTAATTGATCCAAGCTCTTTCGCTTACGCTATCGCAGATGATGGCGGTAACGTTTATAACACCATTGGTTTGTTTGCCGGTGACGGTGGCCTTGGGATCTTGAATTTCCCATTTGAAGGATTGGTATCGGGCAATAAATGGGGCAGCGCTATTGGCGTTATCATGTTTATCCTGATTATTGGTGGTGCATTCGGCATTGTGATGCGCACCGGTACGATTGATAACGGTATCTTACGACTAATCGATAAAACTCAAGGGAATCAAGGGCTTTTTATCCCTGTAATGTTCTCGTTGTTCTCGTTAGGTGGTGCGGTTTTTGGTATGGGCGAGGAGGCAGTGGCTTTTGCTATTATTATTGCACCGCTCATGATCCGGATAGGCTACGACGGGATCACAACCGTCATGGTAACTTACGTGGCCACCCAAATTGGTTTTGCTTCATCGTGGATGAATCCATTCTCAGTGGCGATTGCGCAAGGCGTTTCTGACATTCCAGTGATGTCTGGCTCTGAGGTGCGTATTGCGTTATGGATTGTGTTTACCTTGGTTGGTATTGCTTTCACTATTCGTTATGCCAATGGTGTGAAAGCCGATCCGAGTCGCTCGTTCAGCATTGAAGCAGATAAAGCTTTGCGTGAAGCACCGGTGGCTGATTTAGCCGATAGCCGTTGGAACTTAGGTGATAGTTTAGTCATGCTTACTGTGGCTGGCACCATGGCTTGGGTTATTTGGGGTGTGGTTGTTCATGGCTGGTACATTCCTGAAATCGCTTCGCAGTTCTTCACTATGGGGGTAATTGCTGGTTTTATCGGGGTACTTTTCCGTTTAAACGATATGACCATGAACGACGCGGCAGCAGCCTTTAAAGAGGGGGCGGCAATGATGCTGCCAGCTGCTTTATTGGTTGGTTTTGCTAAAGGGATCATGCTGCTACTTGGTGGAACAGATCCAGACTCTCCAACCGTATTGAATACCATTTTGCACAATGCCGGTAATAGCTTAGGCGATATGCCTGCAGTTATTTCCGCTTGGTTTATGTTGGTGTTCCAATCGGTATTTAACTTCTTTGTTACCTCTGGCTCAGGCCAAGCAGCACTTACCATGCCACTCATGGCACCGTTGGCTGATATTGTCGGGGTGAGTCGTCAGGTTGCGGTATTGGCTTTCCAATTAGGTGATGGTTTTACCAATATTCTGGTTCCTACCTCTGCTTCTTTAATGGCCACGCTTGGTGTGTGCCGTATTGATTGGGTCGATTGGGCACGCTTTGTGTGGCGCTTTATTTTGCTGCTGTTTGCATTAGCCAGTGTGACGGTTATCTTGGCTCAGTTATTGGGCTTCCAATAATCACGAATCTTTAAGGGCTGAGTTACTCAGCCCTTACTTTTTTAAGGCATAACAAATGAATTTAGCCAATCAAAGTACGAGCGTAGTACAGCAACTTCCGGATGATTTCCCTATGGGGTTACATCACTGGCAGGTAATGGTGTCAAATAATGCCATTGGTCAGCCATGGCTGGTGCCGGTAACCACTTATGAAACCGGGGTGCCGGGCCCTCGTTTGGTGGTGACGGCAGGCGTTCATGGTGATGAATTTCATGGCATTGTCACTGCGCAGCGGATTATTCGTGAGTTATTATCTCAATGCCAATGTGGTTCAGTGATGGTTTGGCCGATGGTAAATTTATCGGCTGTGTTGACAAACCAACGCTATTTTGCGCCAGCGGATAACGATTCTGCGCCAGCGGATCTGAACCGCTTATTTCCAGGTGATATTAATGGCTCTGTCGCTGCGCGTTATTGTGCCGAAGTTTGGCAGCACTTAAGCGCCTTTAAGCCAGATTATGCTGTTGATTTACATAGTCAAGGGCGAGGTGGGATCTACCCACTTATGGCCTTTGTTGATGGCCGTAATCCTAATGCCAAGTTCATTGCGGAAGCCTTATTGGTGGATGTGATCCAGCAGGACCCAGGTGAACCTGGCGTACTCGAAACCCAATGGATGTCGATGGGAGTACCTGCTACGACCTTAGAGATCGGTGGTGGCAGTGTATTGGATTTACCTTTACTGCAGCGCACTTATGATGGGGTTGAAAATCTATTTAAAGCCCTTGGCTTAATGGCCGGTACGCACATTACCCGCAAGCCTCTGTGGGGTGAACAAACCCAGACAGTGCGTGCTAAGAGTGGGGGCATGGTTTTGCCTCAAGTTGCGTTAGGTGAGCATGTTGAGTCAGGCCAGTTGCTGGCCATTCAGTACGATCTCTTTGGGCAAGAAACGCAGCGTTATGTCGCACCGATGGACGGTTATGTCTTAACGATGATGGATACGCCAATGCGTGAACCGAACGCAATGATTGTGCGCTTGCTCAGTCTCTATTAATACTCGCTAGGTGATAGTTTGAGTGCCAAACACACCTGAATTCAACTTCAATAATAAGTGACATTGCTGCTCAAACATGAGGCTTATTGGGGCCTGTTCATTGGTAATCACCTTGGCTGACGACCTTGATGTGTGACAGCTTCAGGGCATTGGCTTTAAATTTAGTGATATAGAGTTCCATTTCGCTTGGTCTTCAGTGTTATTTGAGCGGTTGACCCTTCTAGAACTCGTAATAACAAGCCTAAAATCTCTTTAAGTATCAATGCTTTCTCAATAAAGATATCACTGAGTTCAAAGGCGCTATCTCGGGCACCATAGTGGTCGAGATAGCGCCTTTAACTTATTGTATTTTAAATGTTAGAGAACCTTGATTCACCAATGTCTTGCTGTACTTTTTCAATTGGTTATTTTGCGTTTGGACCTATCCGAAAGTCTTCGAATGTGTCAATGGCTCAATTGATTTAGTCAACAAGGTCATATGTTGGTTAATCCGTATTCCTCACAAGACGGACCCAGTTATCAATTGAGATATAGTCCGTTGCCATTTCAGAGGCGAGCTCATAATCTTCAGGTGCACCTATTTTGGGATCACTGCGTTGGGCTCCAGCGCCATGCCAATCAAAATATTCTGTTGACTCTGAATTTTTTTTACTCCATGCCTGACCAAATGCGATATACGCTGCAGTGTGTTTAAAGTCCCCTTGAGTTGTACTGGTCCAAAAATAATATGAATTTTTCTGCGATTCAAACTGGGTTGGAGTTACATTAAAATACTTTGTATTAATTGCAGGTAACTCTTTCTTTTTATAATCCACTAGTGATTGAAGTTCTTTCGCATTAGGTAATCGCCAATCGTTATAACCCGCTAAGGTTGATTTGTCAGCATATTCTAATGCTTCAACCCAATTCATTCGAACACCACTATCATTTTTTGCCCACATTAATCCTGTAGACTTGTCGGTAACTGTACCATCATCATTATCTACATACTCCATATCATACAATGTTGTAGTATTACGGACGGCACGTACATAGTTACCGGGAACGAACATGTTGTCGGATTTTTGAATGTTTGTACCATCGAAGAAGTTACCAGTTTCATAGGACTTTATATGGCCATCTGCGAAATTAAATCCAAAACCTCCTTCTAATCCACCATGAACGGTAAAGTTTTGTACATCTCCTTTGGTATAGAGTGTACTTGACCAAAACGCACCAGCAAACATTCTTCGTTTATCATACTCAAAATCAAAGTAGTCTGTGTCAATGTACGGTCGACTTTTATTACCACTCTCAGGTTTCATTAATTCACCGTTGAAGTTAGCTAATGAATAAAGTTCTTTAATTGTTGGTAATCGCCAATCCTCATATCCACCTAATACCATTGACTCTACTTCCGCTATAGAGTCGGCTAAGTTTCTTTTTTTCGTATCATGAGATTTCTGCCACATCAGCCCTGTATTGAGATCTGTCACAGTTCCATCTCGATTATCTTGGTATCTAAGTGGATTTCTTGTTGATGACGCGTCTTGCCCTGTATATAAACTATTCTCAGATTCAGCTAATATTCCACCATTTGTGTCATAATGAATAGTTTGACCAGTGTCAGGCAATAAATGTTTATTAACCTGAGCATTTGTGGCATTAGAGGATAATAAAAACATCCCAGTGAGTAGTGAAAGTTTCGACAGCTTTATCATTGGACACCATTTAAATTTACACATCAACATTTTAATGTACCTGACTTCAGGGGGGATGATATCACCTCTAATTCAGTAACCCAATTTACTGTACCACTACAGCAAGAAAGTGCGAAGAGTTGCAAGGAACAATAGCACCGAACCGAAATATTTTATGCCCGATGCTACCTCAGGGCGTCCGCATGAATGCGCATTAATTCGCCATTGATGTAAATCCAGCGAAAAGGACATCCTCCAGAAACCTCGTATTCATCATGCAGCGCTTCTGCTTCATCGGCATGCTGATCTTGGTGGATTCAGCACGTAGCATGTTCAGCGCCATGTGGC
>JAWXTX010000034.1:0-23983 GCA_044433165.1 Ferrimonas sp.
GAGCGGCTTGGCCAGAGAGCAGTAAGCTGCCCATCTCCCCAAACATCAGCTTAATGGCAGCGCTGGGTACGGGCACCAGTGCCGGACGCCGGAGTGCTTGCCCGAGTGCTTGGACAAAAACTTTATTAGAAACTGGCTGCGGTGCCGTACCATTAAAGACGCCATTGGCCTCAGGATGTTGCAGCAAAAAGAGCAATAAGGCGACTAAGTCTGCCCGATGGATCCAACTCATGATCTGTTGTCCTGATCCAATCGGGCCACCGGTGCCTAATTTAAACGGTGGTAGCAATTTGGCTAACGCGCCGCCATCAGGGTGTAAGACCAAACCAATACGGATAACACATAGGCGAGTGTGCGGGGCAACTGGCTCGACAATGCTTTCCCAGCGCTGGCACACATGGGCCGGAAAATCGTGACCGGCAGGGGCTTGCTCATCCAGTGGTTGGCTGTCTTGCGGGCCATAGTAGCCAATAGCTGAGGCGTTTAACCAGACTTTTGGGCGCTGCTCATCAGCCAAAAATAAGGTAACCAGCCGTTGGCTGAGATCCCAGCGACTGTGGCAGATAAGCTGCTTTCGGTGAGCGCTCCAGCGCCCGTTGCCAATCGGTTCGCCAGCTAAATTAATAATCCCATCAAAACCCGCGAGGCTGGTGAGTCCATCCAGATTGCCGAGGTAATCCGCGTGCTCACCAAATAACTGCCGAGCTTTAGGTATATTGCGTGTCAGTATGGTGAGCTGCCAGCCACTGGAGCAAGGGGGTTGTGCCTGCAGTAATTGCTGGATAAGGGCTTGGCCGATAAAACCGGTGGCGCCGGTGATGAGTAAACGCATAGATTAGGGCTCTCGTTGCCAATATTGAGTGAGGGAAACGGAATCGGCAAATCGCAAAGCATGGGGTTTGTCTACCTCAACGCTGGCGGATGCCACTTGTGGATGCTGGCAGCATAACGCTAACAGATCACTGGTTAACTTTTCTAATAGGCTAAATCGCTGCTGTTCCACCAGCGCAATGATCGCTTTACAGACGGTACGGTAATTTAGTGCATCGTCAATTTGTTCAGTGACGCTTGCTTGTGCTGCACTGTAACCGATAGTGATGTTGATGATGACATCTTGTTTATTGGCAATTTCCTCAGGATTAATGCCAATAAAAGTGCGTAAACGTAAATTTTTAATTCGTATTGTGGCTTGAGGTTGCTTCATACTATTACCAACTCCCTGTTTTTATTGGTTCGATTCCATGCCTAATGGCTTAGAGCAAAGCTCAGTTGCATTGCGCTCCGTTCTTTTCGTTGCCGCGATGGTGGTGATTTTAGCGGCCGTGAAATCCGCTAGTGCCATCATGGTGCCGTTTTTACTGGCGTTTTTCATCGCCATTATTTGCAATCCATTAGTACTGTTACTAATGCGTGCCAAGCTGCCGCGAGCACTGGCCATTATTATGGTGATGGTCATTGTGGTTTTTCTGGGCATTTGGATAGGCCAATTATTAGGTTCATCGGGGGCGGATTTCCGCGAACAATTACCACAATACCGCAGCCAATTATCACAGCAACTGCAACCGGTATTGCAGTATCTGGCGCAATTTAATATTGATTTTTCCACCCAGAAGGTGACGCAAAAAGTTACTCAACAGTTTGATCCTAGTCGTTTAATGGGGTTGGCGACCGATATTTTATCCAGCTTAGGTGGCTTACTTGCTAATACGTTTTTAATCATTCTCGCGGTGATTTTTATGTTGTTCGAAGCCTCTGGCTTGAACCGTAAACTGCACTTGGCGTTTGATGATCCGGATATGCGCTTACAACAAATCGATCGTTTCTTAGAGTCGGTTAATCGCTATCTGGCCATTAAAACCTTAGTAAGTATTGCAACCGGTGCCATTGTTGGTATCGGCTTATGCATTATTGGCGTGGACTATTTCATGTTGTGGGGACTGGTGGCCTTTTTGTTTAATTACATTCCCAATATTGGCTCCATTATTGCTGCGGTACCGGCGGTGGCTCTGGCTTTTTTGCAGTTTGGCGTTGGTGGGGCAGCAGCGACGGCTGGACTGTATTTAAGCACCAATATGGTAATGGGCAATGTGGTTGAGCCGCGCTTGATGGGCAACTCTTTGGGTCTATCAACGTTGGTGGTGTTCCTCTCATTAATCTTTTGGGGTTGGCTCTTAGGTTCGGTGGGCATGCTGTTATCGGTACCGCTGACCATGGTCGTTAAGATTGCGTTAGAGTCCTCTACGGAAGGCCGCTGGTTGGCGGTGATGCTGGGCGGGGATGTCGAGCCTATGGAGCCTGAACCTACGCTTGAAACTGAAACTATGCCATCTACGATGCCCGTTGTGGCGGAACTGACTGAAATTGCAAAATCTGAGCGTTAATACTTTATGTTGATCCCGAATTTACCGTTGTTGCCGCTGGCACCTGAGTGCCAGCGCATTTTCCATGGTCGTGGCCATTGTTTTGCTGGGCTTGAGGGCATTACCCTAGATTATTTACCACCTTGCTTATTGGTAACGCAATTTACCCCGATGGCCCTAGCCGACAAGCAGCAATTAGTGCAACAACTCACGCAATGGTGGGCGACTTTAGGCACGGATGTGTTTCGTTTAGTTTGGCAAAATCGCAGCGTTAGCCCTGCTCAGACTGAGAGCATTGGAGCGCCGCCACCAAGCCCACATTGGGCAGCCGAAGGCGATTTATGGTTTGAATTAAATTTTTTCCGAGGCCAAAACTACGGGTTATTTTTAGATATGGCCAACGGGCGGCAATGGGTTCGCCAGCACAGCCATGGCAAAAAAGTACTTAATCTGTTTGCCTATACTTGTGCGTTTTCGGTGTTTGCCAAAGCGGGCGGTGCGACGGAAGTCGTGAATTTGGATATGAGTAAGCCTGCGCTGGCGCAAGGGCAACGCAACCATCGCCGCAATAATTTAGAAGCCGGAGTGCGCTATTTGGGGCACGACCTGTTTAAAACTTTTGGCAAATTGAAAAAGCTCGGCCCGTTTGATTTGGTGATTGTCGATCCGCCAAGTTTCCAGCAAGGCAGTTTTATTGCTACGAAAGATTACCCACGTTTGCTGCGCCGTTTGGCTTCTTTACTGGCACCGAATGGCGAAGCATTGCTGTGCTTAAATGCACCGGAGTTAAGTCGAGCGTATTTGCGTGAACAGGTGCAAACCCATGCGCCAGAGCTTGCTTACGTTGAGCAATTAGAGAACCCTAAAAGCTTTGTAGAACAAAACCCTGATAGAGGTTTAAAGGTGCTCCGTTACCGCTTAAAGCCACAAGAGAGCCGTGAGGTGGCTATGGCACAAGGTTAAATCTTACCCTTGGCTTGAAAGCGAATGCTGGCATGGGTGCCATCACAAAAAGGTTTATTACTGGACTGGCCACAGCGGCATAGTGCTGTGCGGTTTAGGCATTCGTAATAGTAGCCATCGCTGCTGATGACTGGGATTTGGCCTCGCACCCAAATGGGGCCACTGCAGCCAATGGCTGGATCTTCAACCAGCCCAATGCTGTTAGGTAACTCTGGTTCGTAACGATTTTGGCTGGCATTGTGCCAAGCCATTAATCGGCCCGCAGGGCAATTACTAACGGATTCAATAAATTGTTGGCGCTTTTTGGGGTCATCGGTTTGCTCGACTAAACGCCACACTTGGCCATTGGTATCGCAAAAGCGGGCGTAAGCACAAAGCGATTCTACATCGGTAAGTGATAACACCGGCCCTTCATACAAAATGGCTTGTTCTAAGTAGGGACTGCGACTTACTTGTTCGGTGCCTTTAAAGCCCACGATTTTATGGCTGCCATCGCAAAACGGCTTGGTGTTTGATTGACCACAACGACAAAGGGCGTAATCGGTTTGGGCGGGGTAAGTTTGGCTGAGTTGCCATTGCACCGAGTCACCCTGTTCATCGGTAATGATGGTGAACTCCTGTAGGGGGAGTTCTCCTTGCACTAAGTAGGGGCCATTATTTATCACTTGAATACGGATTGTAGTGTCATTTTTCGCCATAGATTATCCATACAAAGAATTAGAATGTTTTATAACTATAGCGACTTAACTCAGTTGTGCCGGAGCGTCGTGGTGAAAGCCATGAATGAGATATTGATGTGAGGTACAAGATGAAGGGCAGGGGAACGCGGAGGAGAGAATAAAGGGGCATTGACCATTTGGTTCCAATGCCCCTATTGGTGCGCGGTACTATCAATCAGTACTTGGCTGTTAAACCATGGCGCTCAAAAATGGCTTTAATGCTGTCCATGGTTTCCGTTTTAGGGGGTTTAAGCCCTTTTAATGGGTAATCAAACCCTAAGGTGTCCCATTTGTGGGCGCCCAATTCGTGATAGGGCAGTAGCTCGACCAGCTCAACGTTGCTCATGGGCGCAATGAACTCCGCCAGTTTTTCGGCAGAGGGTAGGTCGTCACTAAATCCGGGTACCACCACGTAGCGGATCCAAGTTGGGATCTGCCGTTGGGCAATATGCTGGGCAAACGCCATGGGGCGTTTATTGGAGACGCCGACTAATTCTTTATGTACATCGTCGTTGATTTGCTTGAGATCCAACATAACTAAGTTGGTTACGTCGAGCAGCTCATCAATGACTGGTGTTATATTTTGAGCGTAGCCATTGGTGTCTAAACAGGTGTGGATCCCCATTGCTTGGGCGGCTTTAAATAAGTCGCGTACAAATTCGGGTTGCAGCAGCGCTTCCCCGCCGCTAACGGTGATACCACCACCACTCGAGGCAAAGAAGGGGCTGTAGCTTTCCAGTTGGGCTGCAATCTCTGCAACGGTGACTTCTTTGCCGCCTTTCATATCCCAAGTATCGCGGTTATGGCAATACTGGCAGCGCATCTGACATCCTTGTGTGAATACAATAAAGCGGATCCCGGGGCCATCCACTGTACCGCAGGTTTCCCATGAATGGATGCGTCCTTTGGTGCTCATATTTTTACTCCACGTGAGTCTATCTTCATAGGAATTAACGATTGAAATAACAGTTAATTCCTATGAATACAGCGGTATAAAAAAGCCTTGCCCGAAGGCAAGGCTCAACGCGAGTTCATTCGTCTATGAAAATTACAGAGACTGAGTGAAAGTGCGGGTAATTACGTCTTGTTGCTGCTCTGGAGTCAGGGCATTGAAACGTACCGCGTAGCCAGATACACGAATGGTCAGCTGTGGGTATTTCTCTGGATGCTTAACGGCGTCTTCCAGCATTTCACGGTTCATTACGTTAACGTTCAGGTGTTGGCCACCTTCGCGATCTGGCGTGTGCTTGAAGTAGCCATCCATCAGTGCGGCTAAGTTCGCACGACGACCGACTTCATCTTTACCCAGTGCACCAGGAACGATAGAGAAGGTGTAAGAGATACCGTCTTTTGCGTGGGCAAATGGCAGTTTAGCAACCGAAGTTAATGACGCCACAGCACCAGACTCATCGCGGCCGTGCATTGGGTTAGCACCCGGAGCGAAAGGTTGGCCAGAACGACGACCATCTGGTGTGTTACCGGTTTTCTTGCCGTATACCACGTTTGAGGTGATGGTCAGAATAGACTGAGTTGGCGTTGAATCGCGGTAGGTCTTCAGTGAACGGATCTTAGTCATAAACGACTCAACCAGTTCAACGGCAATGTCATCAACACGGCTGTCGTTGTTACCAAACTTCGGATAGTCACCTTCGATAGCGTAATCAATGGCTAAGCCGGATTCGTCACGAATGACTTTTACTTTGGCGTACTTAATGGCAGACAGAGAGTCAGCAGTAATAGACAGACCCGCAATACCGCAAGCCATGGTGCGAGTTACGTCGCGATCCATCAGTGCCAGCAAAGACGCTTCGTAACTGTACTTGTCGTGCATGTAGTGGATGCAGTTCAGAGCAGTAACATATTGTTTTGCCAACCAATCAGAGAAGATGTCCAGTTTGGCGTACACTTCTTCGAAGTCCAAGTACTCAGAGGTAATTGGCTCCATTTTCGGGCCAATTTGAGAACCGTCTTTTTCGTCACGACCACCGTTAATTGCCAGCAACAGTGTTTTGGCTAAGTTTGCGCGTGCGCCAAAGAATTGCATGTGCTTACCAACAACCTGTGGGGATACACAACAAGCGATGGCGTAGTCATCTGAGTTGAAATCTGGGCGCATCAGGTCATCGTTTTCATACTGAATCGATGAAGTATCGATCGACACTTTGGCACAGTAGCGCTTAAAGCCGTCTGGCAATTGCTCAGACCACAGTACGGTGATGTTTGGCTCAGGTGATGGGCCCATGGTGTACTGAGTGTTCAAGAAGCGGAAGCTGGTTTTGGTAACCAGTGACGTTCCTTTTAAAGACATACCGCCCATTGATTCGGTTGCCCAGATTGGGTCGCCAGAGAACAGTTGATCGTACTCAGGAGTACGCAGGAAGCGTACCATACGCAGCTTCATGACGAAGTGGTCGATCATTTCTTGCGCTTGAACTTCGGTGATAACACCGGCTTTCATATCGCGCTCGATGTAGATGTCTAAGAAGGACGATACGCGCCCCAGAGACATAGCCGCACCGTTTTGAGATTTAATTGCCGCTAAGTAAGCGAAGTAGGTCCATTGAATGGCTTCTTGCGCGTTGGTTGCAGGGCCAGAGATGTCGAAACCGTATTTGGCCGCCATCACCTTCATCTGACCCAGAGCACGGTGTTGCTCGGCGATCTCTTCGCGCAGACGCAGCATTTTTTCAACGTCGCCATTCTCCAGCGCTTCTTGAGTGCTGTGGAATTGGGCCAGTTTGTCTTTCATCAAGAAATCAATGCCGTATACCGCAACGCGACGGTAATCACCGATGATACGGCCACGGCCGTACGCATCTGGTAAACCAGTTAATACGCCAGACTTACGGCAACGCAGAATGTCTGGGGTGTATACGTCAAATACACCGGCGTTGTGGGTTTTACGATAGTCGGTGTAGATTTTTTTAACATCAGGGTCCAGCTCGCGGCCATAGACGTGGCAAGAACCTTCAACCATACGGATACCGCCATTAGGAATAATGGCGCGCTTCAGCGGTGCATCGGTTTGCAAACCAACGATGGTTTCCAGATCTTTTTCGATGTAGCCCGCATCGTGTGCAGTAATGGTGGAAATGACAGAAGTATCGAAATCAACCGGTGCGTGAGTGCTGTTTTCTTGACGAATGCCAACCATCACTTTTGCCCACAAGTCATCTGTGGCTTCGGTTGAGCCGGCTAAGAAAGATTCGTCACCAGTGTACTCAGTTAAGTTGGTATCGATGAAGTCTCGTACGTTAACTTCAGTTTTCCAGTCGCCGCCATTAAAGCCTTGCCAAGCTTTTGCGAACAATTCGGTTTTATCAGTCATGAGATTACCTTGCTTGTCTATCCGAAAATGAGCCGGAGGAGCCATTCATTGGCCCCGAAATTTGCAATGCTCTAGCACTGCTTGCCATCAAGATGTAGCCACACTGACTCACCCTAATGGTAGATAATTTGTATCTATTGGGTCGCACAATCTGTCCATTTTAACGCCCATGTCCAGCTTGCTTCATAGCTGATGATTGGCGTAATAACCGGACTTGGCTTGTCGATCAAAAAAGGGTGGCGAGATGTGCAGCACAACCCCTTGATGGCGGACAAATTTAATTGGTCAGACCAAATGACAAACTAGAGATTAGCATAGGATTTTGTGTCTACTTTGAGGATGGTCACGCTATTCAGAACTTTTTGAGTAACTGTGATGCTCATCTCGGAACTTGCGCGTGCTGCATTGATGGCTGTCACGTATTTTCGTTGCTTTGCTAAGCAAATTTGTTGTTTTCTCGCTGAGCTTATTGCGTAACAGGGCAAACCACGACTGGTTAGACTAAGCCGTGCATGCGGATTTGGCAGCAGCGAAGAAACTGCTTACTATGCGCGTCCATGTTTCAATAACCTCCACCCTATTGAGAGTTATGCAGCAAATTAATTCGATAACTTTGGCTAAAGGAGCGCTGTTGCTCACCTTAAGCTACTTTGCCGCTTGGCTGATTGGCCCTGTCTTTTTAACCGAGTCTGGTTTTGCGGGGGGGCTGCCGATCTGGTTTTGGGCCTCTTGCATTGTTGCCCCGCTGGCTTTATGCGTAGCTGTGAGCCTTTGGCTTGGGAGATCCCATGGCTAATTATGCTCTGCTATGGCCAATTCTGGCGTATTTAATGGTGACGTTAATCGTGGCTCGGTTGGCGGCGAGCCGCAGTCAAACTGATAATTCTGGCACCAGTTTTAGCCAGCGTTATTTTTTGGGCGGCCAGTTTATGGGCGGCGTATTGTTGGCATTGGCATTGGTTACTACCTACACCAGTGCCTCCTCATTTATTGGTGGACCAGGAGCGGCTTATCAATTTGGGTTGGGCTGGGTGCTCTTAGCGGTTATTCAGATCCCAGTCGCTATGCTCACATTAGGCGTCGTTGGCCCCAAGCTTTGGCAATTGGCGAAACAGTACCAAGCGGTAACGGTTTTGGATGTATTAGCCCAGCGTTACCGAAGCCCAGTGTTACTGTGGCTTGCTGGGTTGGCTCTCGTTGGTGCCTTTATTGGCATGGTAGTGGTGCAGTTTACAGGCGGTGCTCGGCTGTTATCCGTTATGACGGGGGTTGATTATTCCGTGGGGCTGGCTCTGTTTGTTGGCACCGTGCTGGTTTATACCTTATGGGGTGGCTTTCGGGCGGTAAGTTACACTGATGCCTTACAGGGGTTGGTGATGCTTTTGGGCATGGTTGCCTTGTTTGTTGGTTTGTTATGGCAAGGCGGTGGTTTAACGAGTCTCACCACTGAACTACGCCAAATTGAGCCAGCATTACTTACACCTAAAGGGCCGAATGATTTTATTGCATGGCCTTTTATTCTTTCGTTTTGGGTACTGGTTTGTTTTGGCACCATTGGTTTACCACATACGGCGATTCGGGCGATGGCGGTACGAGATGGGCGCGCCTTAAAACAGGCGATGATTGTCGGCACCATCGTTTCATTCTTAGTGGTGTTATTGCCGCATTTGAGCGGGGTGTTAGGGCGGGTGTTGATCCCAGAACTCAGTAGCCCAGATGAGATCATTCCTCGGCTGATGGTGGATCTTTTCCCACCGTTAGTGGCTGGCTTGCTATTAGCAGCACCAATGGCGGCCATTATGTCATCGGTTGATTCGATGTTACTACAAAGTGCCAGCACCTTGGTGCGGGATCTGATGATGCGTAACCGGGAAATGAGTGATCAACAGCAGCGGCTTTTTAGTGTGCTCTCTATTGTTGCCTTAGCACTGACTTGCGGCTGGTTAGCTTTAGATCCTCCACAAATGATCATCTGGTTAAATTTAACCGCATTTGGTCTACTGCAAGCGGTATTTTTATGGCCTATTGTTGCTGGGCTTTTCTGGCCTAAAGCCACAGCAACCGGTGCCATTACTGCCATTGTTGTTGGCGCCAGTTGTTTTTTATATTGGACCACCGCGGGCATTAAGTTTTGGGGACTGCATGCCATTGTACCAAGCCTGTTCTTATCCGGTGTGGCGCTGCTCGTAGTCAGCTTATTGGTGCCGGAAAAACAAGCTCAAGTGTTGGAGCAGCATAATTAAAGGCATTGCTATCAAGCTGCCTATGAAATAAAAAGAGGCTGATGCAATTGGTGCATCAGCCTCTTTTTATTGACACTCAATCCAGCATTAATAGGGTAATGAATTGGTGCGTTGTTAGAATTTTTAATGGATCAGTGTGGTTAGGCGGTCACGGATCTCTTTGCCACGTTCGGTGAGATAAGCGCGTTTAATGCGGTAATCCTGCTCATCAACGCGCAGTTCAACCAAGCCTAAACCGTTACGACCAGAATGAACGCGTTCAGACAGCAAGCGTGCATTACGGCTTGCGCTGGCTTGAGACATTTCAAAGCGCTCTTGCAATTCTTTGATTGAACAGCCTTCCTCTTGGCATACCTGCATAAACATCAGGCAAGTTTGAGGCGGGATCTCACTGTATACTTCCCGAAATATTTCTACACAATCCATTAGTTTCGATAATTGAGCTTGACTCATTTTATTTATCTTCCTCTGCTCAACAGCATTTCGCGTTGTATATGATAACAATGACCTGAGGCTCGTTACTTACCATTCCCCTCTGACCAACAAATAAATAACAGTCGCGCCTGATTCAAACCAGAACCTCGTGACAAAACCTTGAGCGAGAGCACAATAAAAGCCAATTTGTTAAATTTCATGGGGTATTGTGAACGTCATTCCGATCGCTGCTCTCCTGTTTTAATTCGAAAGTAATTGTTTTGTTTGCGTTTGTTTTTTAATTGGATTGCAGTGTTTAGGTGTTAATTTGGATGCGTTGTGGCCGCTTTGTTTGTTTTTTAGAGCTTAGGTTATAAGCAGGGTGCGAAGAGTACAGGTGTGGCGATGTTTTTTTGAACGGCAAATAGGGTTTTGTTGAACATTAAAATGCGGTGATGCTACTGCTTTCATTACCGCATCTTAATGTTTAAAAGGCTTATTGTTACTTAAATGTTGCCCAGATCGGGGCGTGATCAGAGGGCTTTTCAATGCCGCGTAAAGGGTAATCAATGTCGGCTTCTTGTAACCGATTTGCTAAGGATGCAGTCGCTAAGATAACGTCAATTCGCAAGCCTCGGTTATCATCGAAGCCTTTTGATCGGTAGTCAAACCAACTGAATTTATCATTGCGTTCTGGATGTAACTGTCGATAAGTATCAATAAGCCCCCATTGCATTAAAGTGGCTAGCCATTCGCGTTCTTCTGGTAAAAATGAACACTTGCCATCACGCAGCCAACGCTTGCGATTGGGTTCACCAATGCCAATGTCTTGATCTGCAGGGCTGATATTGATGTCACCCATTACCACTAACGCTTCGTCGGCGCTGCATTCGTCGTGCAAATAATTCATGAGATCTTGATAGAATTTGGCTTTTGCTGGAAATTTTGTCTCATGTTTGCGATTTTCTCCCTGCGGGAAATACCCATTTAAGATCCGTACAGGCTGGCCATGTTCATCGGCTACCGTCACCATCAGCATGCGCTTTTGTGCTTCGGTATCGTCTGTTGGAAACCCTTTTTGATAACTAATGGGCACCTGTTTAGTTAGCATTGCCACCCCATAATGGCCTTTTTGCCCGTGATGCACCACGTGATAGCCCATGGCCTCTACGGCTGCTAAGGGGAATTGGGGATCATCTACTTTAATTTCCTGTAAGCCAATCACATCAGGCTGATGGCTTTGAATTAAGGCTTCCAATTGGTGTAAACGAGCACGCAATCCATTGATATTAAAACTAACAATTTTCATAAATTACCTGTTATTGGATGAGGCGACAGCGGGCAGTGCGGTGCCGATATGAGATCTCAATGCCAGCATTGTGCATGAGCGTTTATCGTGAGAAAAGCCACACCAATGAATTGAGGTTATCGTTTGCCTGTAAGTTATTTAAGGATCTGCCGCCACGCTGAATTGGTGTTAGTGCTAAAAGTAGGGGCGGAGGCAATAAAAAACCGCCCGAAGGCGGTTTAGTTACAACATCCATGAAGCGTGATTACGCTTTCACTGGTGCGCTTTCTGGTTGCGCTTGATCTTGAGTAACGGGCTTGATCATCAACCCCAGTACCAGCGCGATGGCCAAGCCAATGGCTGAAACAGTGTAAGCAATGGCGTAAGAGCCATAAGCGGCAGAAACGTAGCCAGCAATAACCGGGCCAATAAAGCCGGAGACGCCCCAAGAAGTATACAGTACACCAAAGTTGGTGCCGTAGTTTTTCAGGCCATAATAATCTGCAGTTAATGATGGGAACACCGCTAACAATGCACCGTAACCCACGCCGGCCAAGGCTGCGCCGAACATGAAGCCCATCTCAGATTGGTACATTGGGAACAGCAGCATGTTGATCCCTTGCAGTACGAATACCAGCAGCAATGTACGAATGGCACCAATTTTATCGGACAGCATGCCCATAACAACACGGCCACCCGAGTTAAATACGGCCAGCGCCGAAACCAAGAATGCAGCGCTGGTTAAGCCACCTTGGGTTGCCGCGATGGAGGTAATGTTACCAATCAACATTAAACCGGCAGAGGCAGAGAAACAGAACATCACCCACAACATATAAAACTGCTTGGTTTTTAGCATTTGACGCCAGTTGAAGTCATTACCGCCTTCTTTGCCTGCTGGAGCAACATAGCCTGCGGGGGCTTCTGCTACATAGCCTTCCGGTGGGTTCACAATGGTAAAGGCTAGTGGTACCGCAATCAGTAGGGTCGCAATACCAAAAATTAAAAAGGTGCTATTGATGCCAAAAGAGTCAATTAAATAGTTGGTTAGCGGGGCTAAGAACAGGGGAGCCATACCAAAACCCCCGGCGATAAGGCCGCAGACCAACCCTTTTTTGGAGGAGTGGAACCACTTCATTGCGGCGGGTGACAAACAGGCATAAGCAAAACCGATGCCTGCACCGACTAAGCCACCAAAGCTTAATGCCAGTGTGAGTGGGCTCGAGGCGAAAGAGGACACCATTAAGCCAATGGCAACCATTGAACAGCCTAAAATCACCATTTTGCGAGGCCCCATACGGTCTTGCAAAATACCAGAGAGCAAAAGGCATGAGGCAAACGCCATTACAGCAATACTGTAAGGCATGCCAGCATCAACAGCAGACCAGCCCAGTTCGGCTTGAAGGGCTTTGGAGAAGACACTCCAGGCGTACAACACGCCCATACATAAGTTAATCGCGACGCCCGCGACTAAGATCTTAACGGCTCGATTCATCTCGTATGCTACTCGAATAAAGATGGTCAGGATTGATTTAGGGTAGTACCGTTGCCCTTCAACTTGCAGGGCTCGAGCCTATTGGCTCGATTGGGCGGCGTACTATACGCGCAACGCACATGAGATAACTAGCCTCAATTTAAGAGGATGAGCAAGATATTTGCAGTTTGTTGGTTGTCACGATTTTTTATTCGATAGATTGTGATGCTGGTCTCGCTTTTGCTCTTGGCGTGACGCTGAGGCAGATGATTGGTTCGGCATAATAAAAAGAACCTAGAGGATAGTAGGGCGCAACGGGCGAGCGGTGCTACACTACGGCATCTTTAGATAATGATGCCGACAGTGGGAATTGCCAGATCGCCAAGCCCCTGTCGTGAGCGGTGGAACGCAATGGATTTAAAACAAGAACTGCATGAACTAAACAATCGCTTAAGTGCGGCTAAGCGTAAACTGCAAGCTGCCCATGAACGTAATGATCGCGCTGTGATCGATAAGTTTAATGAGGATATTACGGCCTTAACAAAGCGAATTGATGCAGTAAAAACAACGGCGACGCGTCAGTTAAGTAAAAAAGGCGCCGAGATCCAGAAAATGAAATTTCATCGGGTGTTAACCAAAGCCGAACAAGCCGACATGGGGGCGCTGAAAAAACAGGTTCGTGGTTTGGTCGTGGTGCATCCAATGACCGCCATTGGTCGAGAAATGGGCATCAAAGAAGTTACGGGGTTTGCTCGCAACCCGTTTTAAAGCTAGCACCGTTTAGCTTGAATTAAAAAACACCCTTATCGGGTGTTTTTTAGTAATAGGGCATTTCAGCTTAGGATCACAGCCCGTGGTTAAATAAACTTTCAGGTGACAAGCCTTCAGCCGAGAGCTTCTGTCGTAATTTAGCTAGAGCGGCAGTTTGGATCTGGCGTACGCGTTCTCGGGTTAGGCCTATCTCGTTGCCCACTTTTTCCAGTGTTGTAGGCTCATAGCCCAATAACCCAAAACGGCGGGCAATAATCTCTTTTTCTTTATCGGTTAAAGAAAGCAAAAGTTCATTCACCGATTGGTTCATGTCGTCTTGTTCAACGGTATTACTTACTTCGATCTCATCGGCCACTAAGTCCACAATGGATTTGTCGGCATCACCGGCCAATGGGGAATCAAGAGATGTGGTTTTTTCTTTTAATTTTAATATTTTGCTTACTTGCTCTACCGGTTTACCTACTTTATCGGCGATTTCCTCAATAGTCGGTTCATGATCCACATCTTGCGAAAGCTGGCGGGCGGTTCGAATATACAGGTTGAGCTCTTTGACAACATGAATCGGCAAACGGATGGTGCGAGTGCTATTCATGATGGCGCGTTCAATGTTTTGCCGGATCCACCAAGTAGCGTAGGTTGAGAAACGGAAGCCGCGTTCTGGATCGAATTTTTCCACGGCGTGCATTAACCCAAGATTGCCTTCTTCAATAATGTCTAATAAAGCCAGCCCGCGATTGTTATAGCGCCGTGCAATTTTAACCACTAAGCGAAGATTGCTTTCGATCATACGATTACGAGATTTGGTGCAACCTTTGTGTACCCGACGGGCGTAGTACACTTCCTCTTCTGCGGTGAGTAGCGGTGAAAACCCTATTTCGCTCAAATACATTTGCGTTGCGCCGATGTTTTTGACCAGATCTTGTTTTACTTGATCATCAAATGCTGAAGAGTCGAACGATTGCTCTCCCTGTTCTTCTTCAGGTAAAGCGCTATTGCCGTTTTCATCTTCATCCATATCAAAAACAGTATTATCGAAGCTCATCGTTTACTCCCATTCTTACGCTCACAAAGAATGCGATTCGCAGTCACTGGTCTAGCTACTTCAACAGGCTCGCTGGCGTGCTTTTTGCGCAGAAGCGAGTACGGCACCCGTTTGCTGTTCACCCTCTATGCGGATCGCGTATTCACCAAGGCTGACTGCGTTCATCCCAATATTGAACTGGCCCGATGATGCTCCCATATCGTCACCCTACGACTTGGAAAAACCGGCGTCAACCAGTGCTTAGTGCCTATTTATGTTTACATTCTGGCTTAACGATTGGATTTTTTCTTATTTGTTGGTGCAATCGACCTTTGGGGTTGTACTCTTATTAAGTTGATGTTTAATGACTTTTTAGCCAATGAGAAGCTGGTGTTGGGCAGCCGATAAATAAAAAAATGTGACTGTTATAGGCTCAAAATTGATTGTTTATGAGACGTGACCCTGTGTTCATTTATTTAAGTGGCTGTTTGCAATGACACCTTCTATTTCTCATTTTTCTTTCTTAAGGTTTCCTGATAAACGATAAAATGCTGGACTTGGGTGGCTGCAAAATCGGTTCATTTGTAACGATACAAATGGTCCGTGAAATTGGCTGGGTAGCTAAGTTGTCAACAATAAAAAAGCCAGTAACCTAAGGTTACTGGCATCAATATAGCGACGGATGAGTTGCTATGGCCGCTTAGCGGCGATGTTAGAAGGTGTAGCGAATGCCAAGACTGGCTTGCCAGAATGAGGCCTGCTCATAGACACTGCTGTCGGTTGAAGTATCGAGCGTATCTTGGCCATAAGGGGTGAAGTAAGTGTATTGGCCACTTTCAGGATCATACTCAAAGTCGACCAAGATTTTAGTGCCATAGGATTGATACTTCACTACGCCCCAATCGTCATTGAGTAAATTCAAAACATTGTCGATATTAACGTACAGCTCTAAGGTATGGTCTTGATGGAAGGCCGGCAACTCTTGAATGTACTTAAAATCTAAGGTGCTCACCCAAGGTTGAGTGCCGCTACCTTTAGCACCATAACCGCCTGCGTAACCCGCGAGCCCAGCGGCTTCTGCGGCTTCCATAAATAACTCATAAGTGAGATCGCCACCGTAATTGACGGTAGGGTCATCAGCACCCGTTGGGATATAAGGCAGGTAGTAATCGGAATCATCAAAACTGCTTTGATCGCCCAGTTCGGTATCACGATATGAGCCTAAAGAGTAGGTCACTGGTCGACCAGAGCGGCGTTCCCAGAATAAGTTAAAGCTGGAATTGTAGCCATCAATCAGTTCCACATCATAGCCTAAGCTTAGTACCCAGCGATGCTCGACTTCATAAGCTGCGGTGCCTAAGGTCGCGGCATTACGATCTAGGCCAACAAAGGCATATTGGTAATTTGATGTAGCTTGGCTTGAGGTGCCGGGGGTGCCTTCTTCTACATTGCTGTTGGTATAACTGGTGTAGAAACTGACCCCGCTGTGCCAGTTTTTACTGGCGCTGAGGCTAAAATTGCGGCTAAAACCACCATCATCGCTGTTGGTCATCATAATGTCGTAACGATCGGTGCTGGCACCAGTCAGTTGATCCACTGGCGCGTAGATCACGCGTCCACCGGCAGTGGTGCCAACTTGCTCACGGGCTAAGTCAACCCACAGGGCGCTGTCTTGTTGGTCTAGGTATAAATATTCCGCGCTTAGAAACCAGTTATCGCCCAAAAGAGGTAAATCCGCTAAGTAATCAACGGCCACGTTATAGCGCCATGAGGAGGGCAGTTTAAAGTTGGGATCTAGTGCGTTCACGTTACCGTCACCGGCAGTCATGGCACTTAATACACCATCTGGAATGGTAAAGGGATCGGTGTTTTCTAAATACTCATCGGTATTTAATGCGGTAACGTTGGTAACCCCATCGTTGGAAAAACTATTGGCAAGCCATACATTGGGCTGGCCACCCGAAAAGCGTCCTGCACTGGCTCGAAGCGTGGTGTTGTCGCTGAGCTGCCAAGTTAACCCTAAGCGTGGTAGTAAAATGTCTAAACCATCGGTAGTACTGGTATTGGCAAAGCCATAACGGTCAAAAAAGTTTTGGTTAAAGGCGGGAGTCTCGCCGCTGCTGAGCCATTCGTAGCGTAGGCCAGCTACAAGGGTCAGATCTGGGGTGATGGCCCAATTATCTTCCAGAAATAGCCCGTGGGTTTGAGTATCTAATGTTGCTGCAGCATCACTGGGGTTATTGGTGTAAGCGTTGCTATAGCTAAAATCCGATGCGTTACCATAGGCAAAATCTTCCAGAGAGTCGAACTCCCAAACGCCTAATGAGTCGCGCACAAACAAGTTATATGTATCAAGCTGATTAAATTGGTAGCCAAAGTTGATTTGATGGTCGCCAAGCAAGTAGCTGCCTAAAAAATTAACCTCTAAATTTTGATTATCCAGTTCATTGGCGTGTCGATATTGCTCGGTGCCTAAATAGACTTCGCCCCCTTCAACTTGCACCATAATTTGCCCCATGCCGGTTGGGGTAACTGGGGTAACGGTTGATAAGGCATCTTTGTAAGCGACGCGCAGCTCGGTTGATAAATTATTGCCCCAAAAAGCAAACCATTCAGCGGCAAAATTGTTAATGGTTTCTTCTTTGGTGTACCAGTAGCTAGAAAGGTTTACTTCATCGGCGCTGCTGCTGTTGTTACGGGTGCTGTCTGATTTGGCGTATTGGTAACGAAAGTTAATGCGGTGATCGGCATTGATGTTCCAATCAATTTTGGCGAGCATTTGCTCGTTATTGTCTTCTAAGTTGCCGTTGGCCGTACCCGGATTGATGCCGTAAGTGGTTTCGGTTATTTGGATCAGCTCATCAATGGTTGCTTGGCTAATGCCATCGGCTTGAGGAACCCATTGCTGTTGACTTGGTGATTGGAATTTTTCATAACTGCCAAAGAAAAATAGGGTGTCCTTAATCAAAGGAAAACCCAGCCGCCCTCCAAAGGTCGTTTCTTCAAATTCATTTTCGTAATCGCCATATCCGCTGATGGTGCCACTGTTGGCTAAAGAATCATCACTGAATTCGTAAAAAATGCTGCCTTCAAATTCGTTGGTACCAGAACGAGTAACCGCATTTAACTGGCCGCCCTTGAAGCCATTGTAGCGGGCAGAGGTTGGCGCAATATTGACGGCTAATTGCTCGATAGACTCCAAGGAAATGGGGCTGCGTTGGGTTGGGTATCCATTGTCGTTTAAGCCAAAATCGTCATTTTGACCAATGCCATCGACAATCAATTGATTTGAGCGAGGTGTCATCCCTGCGATAGAGAGGCTACCAGCATCATCATTGTTTAATGTGGTGTATGGGTTTAAGCGAGCGATCTCTTTCAAGTCACGCTTAAGGGCTGGAGCCTTGGCCAAGGCTTGTTCGCCATATTCGGTGTTGCTCCCACCAGTGGCCAAGGGCACATTGCTGCCAATAACGGCAATGCGTTCAATTTGTTCGTTTAAGGGCTCCAGCTGGCTATCGAGTAAGAACGCTTGCCCTAACTGTAAATACAACTCTTGATGACGGGTATCGGCAAAAGCATCCGATTCGACGGCCACACTATAAGGGCCACCGACTCGTAACCCTCGAGCAAAGAAGCTGCCATTTTCATTTACTTGCACCTTGGTTACGGTACCAGACGGTTGGTGAGTGATCTCAATGGTCGCATCAGTAACTGCTTGACCGTTGGGGCCAACAATGGTGCCTCGCATCGCAGAAGTTGTGTCGCTGGCAAGAGCGGGAGCGGTAACACCCAAGGCAATTGCTAACGTCGATGCCAATACACTTGGGGTGAGAGTAGTACGCTTTATCATGATCAATCCCTATGAATTACTTAATGACAAGGTGTGGCCAGTAGCCGGCCCTTAAGTGCGCCATATTGAAACTCATTTGTTGTGACAATGTTACCTGTGCGGGGTTGTTTTGAGCTTTATTCATGGCGCTTTTTTCATACCAATGGATGAGTGCGATAAAAAAGGCTTTGAGGCAGGATAAAAACAGAATGATCTAATGAAAATTACGCTAAAAATTAAGGAATTAACGGCTGTTTAGGTTCCCGCCAAAAGCGTAACTAAATGTTTTTTGTGTGGTGTCAGTGCCGTTAATGACGGGAAAAAGTGGCGATGGCTGGAAAATATTGTACTGGCAAATAAGGAGGTTGCAGTTAGATGGCTAGCGCACTAGCATGCGCTTGAATCGAATTCACAGACTTTTTTCTTTCAAATCGATACACCGATGCGCTCGTAATACCGTCGAGCACTGTGCTGTGTGTCTTGTTGAAGATACCACTACAGCGGTGAAGCGTTTTGAGCCTGCTTTTTGGAGAGCTGCTGCATGCGCGGTTACTTTTATTTGCTATTAATGGGGGCGATACTCGCCCTTGGAATGATTTCCATGCCTAAAGCCAATTCCGCTCAGACCCTTCGTTTTGCGACGTTTAATGTCAGCATGGAGGCGAGTAATTATCAATTAAGCCGAGAGCAGCCTTTAAACCCGAATGCGCTTTTTGAATACTTAAAAAATGGTGATCACCCGCAAATTCGTAATATCGCTGAAATCATTCAGCGCGTACGTCCTGATGTTATTTTGCTCAATGAGTTTGATTTTCACCCCGATCCTGCAGTTGGGGCTGGGGCTTTTTTAAAGCGTTATCTCGCAGTGCCGCAGCAAGGGGCAGCGGCCATTGAATACCCGTATTTTTATGCGGCACCGGTGAATACTGGCGTACCAAGCCCATGGGATATTGATGGTGATGGCATTGCCAGTGGTACCGGAGCCGATGCGTACGGTTTTGGTTTCTACCCTGGCCAATATGGCATGTTACTGCTGAGTCGTTACCCGATTAACATTGAAAAAATTCGTACTTTTCAGCACTTTTTATGGTCGGCTATGCCAGAGCCTCAAACCATTCGTCATCCAGACGGCCGTCCGTTTTATGATCAAGATACATGGCAAGGGCTGCGTTTAAGCTCTAAATCCCATTGGGATGTGCCGATTATGGTTGGTGATACTGAAGTTCATATATTAGCCGCCCACCCAACGCCACCGGTTTTTGACGGCGAAGAAGATCGTAATGGTGCGCGTAATTATGATGAAATTCGACTGTGGGCGGACTACATCAGCGCTGAAAAAGCCGATTATTTGTACGATGACAAAGGCCAATATGGTGGCCTTGGTGAGCACCCTTTTGTCATTCTGGGTGATTACAATGCCTCTGCATTTGAGGGTGATAGCCGTACTGGTGCCATTGAGCAGTTGCTTCATCACCCACGTGTGAACCGCAGTATTATTGGTCGCAGTGTCGGTGGGCAGCAACATTCACCAGAGCATGCTAATAGCGCAAACCACACCGCAGAATGGCGTGCTCAAGTGGATTACGTTTTGCCTTCTGTTACAGGGTTAATACCGGTGGCTGGCGGCGTTTTTTGGCCTGCAAAAAATGAGGATTTATACCGTTTAGTAGCAGAGCGGGGCGTTTCATCGGATCACCGCCTAGTTTGGCTTGATGTGCAGTTAGGACAACCATAACTGTTAGAGTGCGGGTTTTAATAGCCGCTCAATGGTGGCTTGATTGAGCGGCAATTCATTTTCGGCTGGCGTTTGGGGTGGGGGATTATCCTGCTGTGTGGATTGATGGAATGGATTACAGAGGCTGAGTTTGCCAAAACGAAATCCGCGTTCAAACCAATATTGTCGCAATGCGGGAGTTGCATGCTGGTATTGTTCGCCAATAATGGCCATTTTAGTGGGTTGCAATGCTTGCATACTGCTGGCTAAACGCAGCCCAGTTTTGAGCTTTTTAGGGTTAATTAGGCCATTAATGTCTGCATAATAGCCCCATACCCCAGCCAAACAATCGGCCTGTAATTCCAGTAACGTTGCCAGCTTTTGCGCTTGTGGGTGCTTTTGCTGAAGCGTTTTTACTTGAGTTTGGATCCCCAATAGCCGTTGTAAATGGTGAGCGACTTGGTGAGCCAATAAATAGGCAATGGCGAAGGTGCCAGCCTCAGAAAAACGCCATAACTGTTGGAGTTGGCGATTATCCAAATAAATGGATTGCGCCACTGGACAATAAAAAAAACCTTTTGTTAATGGCCCGCAGGGCGTTGGTACTGCCTCGTCGTAGCGAATGATGTGTGGTAATGGGTACTCATTGGGAAGGGCTTGTTGCCATAACGCTTGGTTACTGGCAATTAATTGCGGTAAATCCGCTAAAGCACCATGTTGCTGATGCAGATAATGGCTGTATCGCCAAGCTATATGAAGAGCCACCAAGCATGAAGCCATCATTAGCAACAATACTCGTTGATGGTGGTTGAGCAGGGGTAAGCGGCGAGCCAATCCGATCACCAGTAAAGTAATAGAATGTATTACTTAAGCCTACTTCTGCATTTTTGCCTCTGCCAGATTATTTTCCGGCTAATTCAGTACGCGCTCTGATGCAACGTTACTTCGGACGTAAGGCAGAAGATAACAGCCGATGTTAACGTTGAATCACAAAACAGCTTGAAAGCGCATAATGGGTTAGCGTGCTCTTTGTTATAAACACTATATTGAGTGCCAAATAACTCAATCAGGAGCCGGCCAATGCTTGTTGCACAGATAACCTTTTTGCTTGAAATTGATAAATTAAAAACCATTAAGCGCAAAACCATGGTGGCTTGCGATAACAATCGTCAAGAGAACAGCGCAGAGCACAGCTGGCATGTTGCTTTAATGGCGCAAACGCTACAGCAATATGCCGATCCTCAAGTGGATATCATGCGCGCCACCATTATGTTGTTACTGCATGATCTGGTTGAAATTGATGCTGGTGATACTTTTGCGTTTGATCAACACGTCGATATGCAAGTGCAATCGGCAGAGGAGTTGATTGCGGCTAAGCGCTTGTTTGGGCTTTTACCCGCGCCAATGGCGGATGACTTTTTACAGTTATGGCAAGAGTTTGAAGCCGCTGAAACATTGGATGCGCAATTTGCAAAATCCATGGATAGATTGTTGCCATTATTGCAAAACATGGCGAACCACGGTGGCACATGGGCACAACATGGCGTGAGTTACCAGCAAGCAGCGGAACGCAATCGTTACTTACAAACCTGTGCACCTAAGCTATGGCAATACGCGGAGCAACAATTAGCATTGGCCGTGCAGAAGGGGTGGTTAATACAGCCTTAATCATTTTTATGCGGCCAAATGAGTATTGGCTATTTGGCCGCATCTCCTCATCTCACCAAATTGTTGGCTTTTAACATTGTTGTCTGGGTGCTCTGCACTGAAATGTCATTCCTTCGTACATTGCATGCGCAGGCGAGGATAGCTCACTGTTAATTTTAAATTCATTGTGTCACTTTTGTTTTGTTTTTGTATACACGTTTTATTTTTTTGTGTGAGCAATGCTTTAACCGGCTGTGCTTGTCGTTGTGTTTCTGTTGCTCTTTCGTTTTTAATTTTACGATCTGCTGTTTTTTATGTGTAAAAGTGGCACTTTTGTTTTTATTTTCCTTTTTGATTGGTCGAGTTTGTGGATAATGCCTTGTCGAAACTGTCAAATGTTTGTCATTTGTTTGTTCTTTTGACGCACCATGTTGTTTATCGGTGTACTAGATAAGAATTCCAAGGATAATTAAAAAATGAAAAATAAAGGCTTTACGCTAATTGAATTAGTCGTAGTAATCGTGATTCTGGGTATTTTAGCTGCGGTAGCGGCACCTAAGTTTATCGATTTAAAATCCGATGCTAAGGCAGCGAAGATGCAAGACGTTGCGGCTCAATTACGTACCAGTATGGATTTATTGCGCGCCAAAGCCATTGTTGAAGGACAACATATTGGCCACGGCACTGTAAACGGCATTGAACTGTATAACGGCTACCCATACGTTACTAACAGCAATGGGGTGGCCAGCTATTACTTGTTGGCTCAGAAACTGCTTGATAACACAACCATTACCCACAAAGCGAACCTAGATAATGGTACCGGTAAGGATGCTTATCTGTTCGCTGATGGTTCTCAGGGTGGTGGTAATGGTGGCATATTACGCATCTATTTCCTAGAAGATTACTATGGCTATGGTAGTGTTCAGACTACTTACCAGTGCCAAGTGGTTTACAATAATTACACCACCGCTGATAAGATAGAAATGAAAGTTCTGACGGACGAGTGTTAATACGCAAGCTATATTATTGACGCTTCGTGTATCAATTTAAAAAAGCAGCGCCTTAAGCGCTGCTTTTTTATTGCACGCTAACCATATTTAACTTGTACAGATCCACTTCACTCAATAAGGCTTATTTTTATTTTTTTGCTTTAATACCAATCTATTTACCATTCGCGCACTTATTTACAAACAACATCTAGCGGTTGTTGCTGTTAATCACATTACGGTGCAATCCATACTTCTTCGGGTGTCAATTTTGTGACGCTCGTCTGTCTTTTGGCTTGTGGTGCCTTAATATTGTGATCAATGACCTTAATTGCTAGTGCTGCGTTTTTCTTTTTTGCCCGACTTCTCCATACTTCGTTCCTGTCGCTCCCGAGTTCAACTGTTAATTGATTTGCAGTTCGCGGCTTGTTGTAAATGTTGCTCATTATAAATGGTAGGAAAAATGAAAAACAAAGGCTTTACGCTAATTGAATTGGTTGTTGTTATTGTGATTTTAGGCATTTTGGCTGCCGTGGCTGCACCAAAATTTATCTCTTTAAAGTCGGATGCTAAAGCAGCAATGCTGGAAGATATGGCAGCCAAAATGCGCACCACTGCGAATATGATGCATGCTCGAGCAGTGCTTGATGGTCAGCACATCGGTCATGGCACTATTACGCTTAATGGCACTAACATTCCATTGTGGAATGGTTACCCGAAAGTACACACTTCAAACGTAAACACCAGCTTGCGTGCGACGGCTAACGTATTGCTGGATGATGTAAGAGTTGCTACTTATATCGATGCAACGAATCCAAACAGCACCCCATCTGAGTTTTTTGCTGCCGGTAGCACTGGCGCAGGGCAAGGCGTATTGCGTATTTTCTTCCATGAAGATTTGCAGCCTGTACAAAATACTCAGAATTCATTCCAGTGTTATGTGGTTTACACGAACTATGAAAACGATGAGTCGAAGCTGGACATTCGAGCAGTTACTGACGCTTGTTAAATCATGAAAGCGCGGCATTCAAAAAGCAGCACATGGTGCTGCTTTTTTTGTCGATGCGGTGAGCGCTGCCGTTTTGGTGCCTTGTTTTGAGGCTGCAACCGGTCAGGGCAAGATCATGAATGTTTTTTGACCACTTTTGACGTCTGATTGACCCACAGATCAGTCTGTGATCTTATGCTCTCTTTTTCGGGAGCATCAGCATGGTCATCGACGGTATCAA
>JAWXTX010000035.1:0-22684 GCA_044433165.1 Ferrimonas sp.
CGGTTGATGAGCGCAATGAGCTCATGGCGAGCTTCGGCACTGGTATAGCCATGTAGATCCAAAACTATCTCAGGGGAATATTCACCCCGGCGTAATTTTTTCAGCTCAAAGCTATCCACATCATCACGTACCCAACGCAACGGGCCATTGGCCGCAAACACCGGTTGATAGCTGTCTGAAAAATAGTGGTCTGCTAACTTACGTTGTTGTTTTTCTCGGGTTTTAGTTGGTGTTGGTACTTCCCGTTGATGAACGACTTTATCGTGAGCTAAGGGCTTAACCCCGGCCATCATTTGACGAAATAAAGCAGACTCATCGTGAGGATCCTGAGATTTGGTCATAACAACTTAAATTATGTGCATAAAGGGTAAACAAGATGCGGCATTGTATACCAGTTGACAATAATAGGAACCGGTTAGCGCTTTAGGTACAATGCAACGGTTTTCAGTGAAAGGAATGCCTACGTGGAAAAAATCTTTATAGATGAAGCGGTCAATGAACTGCATAGCATTGACGATATGTTGCGCTGGTGTGTCAGCCGCTTTAATGCTGCCGGCCTGTACTATGGCCATGGCACCGATAATCCATGGGATGAAGCCATTGCGTTAGTGATGCACACATTGCATCTACCATTAGAATTGGGCCAGCAAGTGCGCAACGCACGTTTAACCAGTACCGAAAAGTACCGTATTATCGAACTGGTGATCCGTCGTATTCGAGAGCGCGTGCCCGTACCGTACCTAACCAATTGCGCCTATTTTGCTGGCTATCCATTTTATGTCGACGAGCGCGTGTTAGTGCCTCGTAGCCCATTTGCTGAGTTAATTGAAAACGAATTCAAGCCATGGCTATACAACAAACCAGTACATAGCGTTTTAGATTTATGCACGGGTTCCGCTTGCATCGCCATCGCCTGTGCCCACTTGTTTGAAGATGCGCAAGTGGATGCCGTTGATATTAGTGCCGATGCACTAGAAGTGGCACAAATCAATATTGAACAGCATGGGTTACTGGATCGCGTATACCCCATCCAGTCGGATGGTTTTGCGGTATTAACCGGCCAAAAATACGATTTAATTGTCTCCAATCCGCCTTATGTAGATGCTGATGACATGGCGGATCTGCCCGATGAGTTCCATCATGAACCCGAATTGGGGTTAGCTTCAGGCAACGATGGTTTAGATCTAACCCGCCATATTTTGGCGCACGCAGCCGATCACCTCAGTGACGATGGTGTTTTGTTTGTCGAAGTAGGTAACTCCATGGTGGCCTTGGCTGAGCAATTCCCTAATGTGCCATTTACTTGGTTGGAGTTTGAACACGGCGGTTTAGGCGTGTTCACTTTAACCCGTGAGCAGCTTGTTGCCGCTGAAGCGGATTTTGCCCCATTTAAATAAACCAATAATAAAATAGGAGTACCCCTTATGGCCGGCAATAGCATAGGCACTTTGTTTCGCATTACCACGTTTGGCGAAAGCCACGGTATCGCCATTGGTGCCATTGTCGATGGTTGCCCTCCGGGATTAATGCTAAGCGAAGCGGATCTACAAGGTGATCTTGATCGCCGCCGGCCAGGGACATCTCGGTTTACAACTGCCCGTCAAGAGGCTGATCAAGTCAAAATCTTATCGGGCGTATTTGAAGGCAAAACCACCGGCACTAGCATCGGCTTACTGATTGAAAACACCGATCAGCGCAGCCGAGACTATTCAGAGATCGCTCAGGTTTTTCGCCCAGGTCATGCAGATTACAGCTACCACCACAAATACGGCCATCGGGATTATCGCGGTGGTGGCCGTAGCTCTGCCCGTGAAACGGCCATGCGTGTTGCTGCTGGCGCCATTGCTAAAAAATATTTGCAGCAACATTTTGGCATTGAAATTCGCGCTTGCATTGATCAATTAGGCCCCATTAAAGCCACCCAATATGATTGGTCGCAAGTTAATGACAACCCCTTTTTCTTTGCTGATCCATTGCAACTTGAGACCCTCGATGGTTATTTACGCGATCTCAAAAAAGCCGGTGATTCCATTGGTGCTAAGGTGTATGTCGAAGCATTGAATGTACCAGTCGGTTTAGGAGAGCCGGTTTTTGACCGCCTAGATGCTGATCTAGCCCACGCTTTTATGGGCATTAATGCGGCCAAAGCCGTTGCCATTGGCGACGGTTTTGAATGCGTAGCTCAGCGCGGCTCCGAACATCGCGATCAAATGTCTCTGCAAGGATTTGCCAGTAACCATGCAGGTGGCATCTTAGGGGGAATAAGCTCTGGCCAGCCCATTACCGCAACGGTGGCATTCAAACCCACCAGCTCAATTACGGTACCGGGGCACAGCATAAATACCGAAGGACAAGAAATCACTATGGTTACCAAAGGTCGTCACGATCCCTGTGTTGGAATTCGTGCGGTACCGATTGTCGAAGCGATGATGGCCATAGTGTTACTCGATCACCTATTACGTCATCGAGCACAAAATCACGACGTACACGTCAGTACTCCGGTACTTGGGCAACAAGATTAATCTCGAAATGCGCCGTTTCAAGCTCGGGCTCTTGATCAACCCATATGCAGGCTTAGGAGGCAGCCTTGCACTCAAAGGCTCCGATGGTGTCGCAGCGCTGGCATTAGCGCAAGGAGGGCATCCTCAAGCCAACGCCAGAATGCGGCAGGCTCTTACGCAATTATTGCCCGAGTCCACACGCCTTACACTGTATTGCGCTGCCGGCGCCATGGGCGCACAACTGGCTCACGGTATGGGCTTCCATACCCACATTTGCTATGAACCACGCTCGCCACAAACCAGCGCGGAAGATACGCACATGGTAGCCCAAGCGTTGTGTCAGCAAGGGGTTGATCTGCTGTTATTTGCTGGCGGTGATGGCACCGCCCGTGATCTGCTTCGCGCCATCGGCAGCCACCAGCCTGTGATTGGGGTGCCCGCCGGTGTAAAAATGCATTCCAGTGTGTACGCCATTACCCCAACAGCAGCAGGGCTGATTGCCGCTCAAATGCTGCAGGGAGAGCTGCTCTCCCTCACCAACGGCGAAGTGCGTGACATCGATGAAACGCAGTTACGCCAAGGCACCGTACGCAGCCGTTATTTTGGCGAAATGAGCGTACCCATTTCCTTACAGTTCATGCAAGCGGTTAAACAAGGGGGGCGAGAATCCGAACCACTGGTTATTGCCGACATTGCTGCAGACGTTGTTGAGTCCATGTGCCCTGAAACCCTATATATGATGGGGGCAGGCACCACCGTTGCCGCCGTTATGGCTGAACTATTACTACCCAATACCTTATTGGGCGTGGATTTGGTACTCAATGGCCAACAGATAGGGCAAGATCTCAACGCCTCCCAACTGCTGGCAGCGTGGCAGCAGCATCATGCCAAGCAGCAGCCTTGCAAACTGCTGATCAGCCCTATTGGTGGGCAAGGACACCTCTTTGGGCGTGGCAATCAACAGTTCAGCCCAGAATTATTACGCGCGGTGGGGCGTGAGTCCATTCAGGTATTGGCCACCAAAAGCAAGCTGACGGCTCTTGGGGGGCGCCCCCTACTCTGTGATTGTGGCGATCCCGAACTGGATCACACCTTCGCGGGTTATTATCGAATTATTACAGGCTATCACGACGCGGTATTATACCCATTAGCCAACCCAGAATTAGGAGTCACTTTATGATTGAACAATGGGATCAACTTTGCCAACACTGGCTCCATGAGCAAGTAACACGCGGCAGTGATGATGATGTTTTTGCCAGTGGTTATTTACAGGGGCATTTTGCTGTCGTTTTAGCGCAATTAGACCGCCAACCGAATGTGGCCTTTAGCCAGTTACAACAGCAGATGGAAACCAGTTTAGTCGAAGCTAAAAATGAACTAGCGCCTGCCGATCTTGCTTTGGTTCAGCACGCATGGCAACAATTATCGAGCCACCTACAACAAGCGTAACCGCTCCCCAGTCCTCTCAGTGCAAATGGAGTTGCCTATGAGTTCCCCCTACCAACGTCGCCCACACCACTCCGTAAGTGAAGATGTCATTTGGCATCAAGCCAGCGTCAGCACAGACGAACGCGCCCAGCTAAAACAACAAACCCCAGTTGTATTATGGTTCACAGGGTTGAGTGGCTCTGGTAAATCCACCATTGCCAATGCCGTTGAAAGAAAATTATTGGCACTGGATAAACACAGCTATTTGTTGGATGGCGACAATATTCGTCATGGGCTAAACCAAGACTTAGGTTTTAGCGACGCTGACCGAATTGAAAACATTCGCCGCATTGGCGAGGTCGCCAAGCTGTTTGTCGATGCTGGCCACATTGTCCTTAGTGCCTTTATTTCTCCTTTTATTGCAGAACGCCATCAAGTCCGCCAATTGTTAGGAGCTGGGCAGTTTTTAGAAGTGTTTGTTGATACTCCCTTAGCCGTTTGTGAGCGTCGCGATCCGAAAGGGCTTTACCAAAAAGCACGTAACGGTGAAATTCGCCATTTCACCGGCATTGATTCCGCTTACCAAGCACCACAGCAAGCAGAAATCCACCTTCGCACTGAGGGGCTATCCATTGAGGCCTGCGCTCAGCAAATCGTGGATTATTTACAACAGCACGGCTATTTGGAATAAACAATGAATTATGACGTATTTAATGGCGATGCAGATGGGATCTGCGCGTTATTACAACTGCGCTTAGCTCAGCCGCTCTCCAGCACGTTAATCACCGGTGTAAAACGCGACATCCATTTATTACAGCAAGTCAGCCAACAAGCAGACGCCAAACAGGTTACCGTGCTCGACATTTCGATGGAAAAAAACGCCACCGCATTAACGCAACTGCTACGCAATCAGGCTACCGTTTTTTACTGCGATCATCACCGAGCGGGTGTGATCCCAAGCCATCCTAAACTCACCACGTTAATTAATTTAGATGCCCAGAGCTGCACCAGTTTATTAATTAATCATCACCTTGGTGGCCAATTTCCTTTGTGGGCTATCACTGGAGCCTATGGTGACAACTTATTCAGTCGTGCAGATCAGTTGGCTGAAACGCTCAAGCTAAACCTCTCTGAACGGAAATTTTTAAAGGAGCTTGGTACCCTCGTTAACTACAACAGTTATGGTGCAAATCTTGAGGATCTGCTGATCCCACCCGCTCAGTTATATCAACAGCTCTACTATTATCATTCCCCTCTTGAATTGGCCGCAAAAACAGACTCGCTGTTTTACCAATTGCAAGCGGGCTATCAAGCCGATATGGCTATGGCCACGACCTATCGCCCAATAAGAGAAACAGAAAAGATTCGGGTAATCGCATTACCCAATGCCCCTTGGGCTCGGCGCATCAGTGGCGCACTGGGTAATGCTCTCACCAACCAAGCGCCCAATATGGCACACGCAATATTAACGCTGAACGCCGATGAGTGCAGTTATTGCGTTAGTGTTCGAGCGCCATTAAATCGCCGTGAAGGCGCCGATGAGGTATGCAGCGCCTTCGAAACGGGCGGTGGACGACGCGCCGCAGCAGGCATCAACGTTCTGCCACTCCAGCAACTTGATCATTTTATTACCACCCTCCAACAGCGTTATTGGTAGCATCGACACGTTACAGCTTTAGAGGCTGGCCTTTATTGAGTTGACGCTGGCCAAAACGTTCAGGGGCGAGCCGCGCTTGGTCCGCTGCACTTAAAGGCTGTGGCTCATCCAACAACTTACTGGCTAATAACTCCGCCGCTAAAGGCGCACTACAAAGGCCTCGAGAGCCTAATCCCGTTAACACATATAATCCCGATTGCAGCGGCGTCTGGTAGTCACCTTGACGGCCTAATTCTGGCCCCTGTGCCGCTATCAAGGTTTGCCATGCCTGCCAATCGGGTACTGCTCCTACAACCGGCCAATGATCGCGCACGGCAGCACGCACTGAAGCACGACCGCTATCAGGATTATCCGCCGCCGCAATCGCACTTAAGAATGATGACGACCAAGCGTTTTGGCCAAAACTCCGAGTCATTCGGTTAATAATTTCCAGCAAATCAGCCTGACGCCAAGCGTTACTGGTATCCCCTCGTCCAAAACTGGCGCCGCAAGTTAACTGCCCTACTAATGCCGGCACCAAATAACCGTTCGCGCAGAGTACTGTCTGTAATAGTGCAATCTCACCTTGCGCTGCAGGGTAAGCAATTTGGCCACGAACGGGATTCAGAGGCAGAGGTGCAGTCTCTTCAAACTGATGTGTTTGTGCACCACCAGCCACAATGACCTGCGCAAATTCCTGCACTTGACCATGAGCAAAATGCAATGCCCAAGAAGGGCTAGGCGTGGTTACGGCAACCAGTTTCTGTAATGGCATATTAAAGTGGCATTGCCCGCCCAAACGGTTAATTTCATCAATCATCGCTTGAGTCAATTGCTGTGGGCTAACCCAGCCGCCATCCGGATAAAACAACCCGCCATCGGCAATCGTTACGCCAGCTAAGGTGGTGGCTTGCTCAGCCTCAACCCAATGCACCAGTTGCGGATCAAGCCCTAAATTCGCAATACGCTGCAATTTTATAGCGCTGGGCTCATCAACCGGCAGTTGTAGGACACCACACCAATCATGATCGATAGAGTAGCGTTGCATCAATTGCGCATAGAACTGCCGTGCAAAGCCAAAACTTTGTTGATACCACTGAGCTAAAGCATCATTACCCGCGTTAAGCTGGGGATACAATGCTCCTTGACGGTTCCCCGACGCCCCCATTGCTGGTGCGGAATCAGCACAAAATAACGTTACCGCCAAACCACGACGTACTAACGCCAACGCCATGCTAGCACCAGCAATACCAGCACCAATCACTGCTACCGGTTGGTGCGACACGAAAGGTCTCGTCTTTTGGGCATACGGTGATGCGGTTAAATCAGGTGTATCACCAGCAAAATGGCCGAACAGCATTTCGCGCTTTTTACCAAAACCAGGGGCTTTACTGATGATAAACCCATGAGCTTGCAATCCTTTACGAACGAGGCTGGCCGCTGTAAACGTCGCCACCGTTGCCTCAGGACGAGATAGCCTTGCCATCTCTTGATAAAGCTCAGGCTGCCACATAGCTGGGTTTTTGGTGGGGCTAAAGCCATCTAAAAACCACGCATCGGCGATACCATTATGGCCTCGCTCTAACTGTGGAAGCTGTTGCTGTAGATCCCCAAACCACAGATCCACCACAATTTGACCGCCGCTTAAAAGCAACCGATGACAACCGGCAACCGCATAGGGATATACCTGCTGCAACACTGCAGCCAGTTCCGCCAATTCTGGCCATTGCTGGTGGGCACGGATCAGATCCGCTCGCGTCAGTGGGTGCTTTTCAAAGCTCACAAAATGCAGCCGTTGACACTCGGCCTCTGGATGTTGTTGCCGAAACTGCAAAAAACGACGCCATAACAACAACAAATTTAAGCCAGTACCAAAGCCGGTCTCGACCACGCAAAAATGCGCCGATGGCCAAATTTGCCACCGTTCCACTAAGCGGTTATGGTCTAAAAATACGTATTCGCTTTCGGCGATACCATCACGGATTGAGAAATAAAAATCATCAAACGCTGTAGCCAAAGGAACAGCAGGATTAGACCAATCAATTTGTGCAACAGATAAATGGCTCACAGAGTCAGCAACGATTAAGACAACGGACAGATATTCTAACTTAGCTATGGGAAAGCCGACCAGTTTTAGCAGCACATCGCGCTAGGATAGCGGCAGCTTGATAATTCAGTTTTTAGGATGGTTACATGAAAAGAGCGGTCATCACGGGGATCGGCGTGATCTCAAGCATCGGCAATAATGCAGCAGAGGTAACTCAATCGCTACGTACAGGCCGCAGTGGCATCAGCTATTCAGAGCAATTTGAAGCGTTGGGGCTACGCAGCCGAGTATGGGGCGATTTGAAAATGGACCCCAGTGAACACATCGATCGGAAAATTATGCGCTTTATGGGTGATGCGGCCGCATACGCTTATTTAGCCATGGAACAAGCCATTGATGATGCACAGCTCACTCCTGAAATGATAAGCAACCCGCGTACTGGCATTGTGGCCGGTACTGGTGGCGCGTCTTCACTGAATCAAGTACAGGCCGCCGACACTCTGCGTGAAAAAGGCGTGCGTCGCATCGGGCCATATTTAGTACCGCGGATCATGTCTTCCACGGCTTCGGCTTGCTTGGCCACGCCATTCAAAATTAAAGGGTTGAACTACTCAATTTCTTCGGCCTGTGCAACCAGTGCCCATTGTATTGGTCATGCCTTAGAGCAGATCCAATTAGGCAAGCAAGACATTATCTTTGCCGGTGGCTCAGAAGAGCTGCATTGGACCCTCGCTATGGGCTTTGATGGCATGGGCGCCCTATCCACCAAATACAACGACAACCCAACTCAAGCATCACGCACCTATGACACCGAGCGCGATGGCTTTGTGATCTCAGGCGGCGGCGGCATCGTTGTTGTTGAAGAGTTAGAGCACGCCCTCGCTCGCGGCGCCCACATCTATGCCGAAATCGTTGGCTACGGAGCCAACTCCGATGGGGTTGATATGGTCGCACCTTCTGGCGAAGGGGCTATACGCTGCATGAGAATGGCCCTAGAGGAAGCGCACAAGGCCGGCGCCGGTGAAGTACAATACATTAATACGCATGGCACCTCCACACCGGTTGGTGATGCCAAAGAATTAATGGCCATTCAAGAAGTGTTTGCTGAAAACGCGCCTTTAATCAGCTCAACCAAAGCGATGACCGGTCATGCTTTAGGTGCAGCTGGGGTGCATGAAGCCATTTACAGCTTGCTGATGATGAAGCACGGCTTTGTTGCGCCAAGCATTAATATCGAACAACTGGATCCAGCAGCAGTAAATCTGCCTATTGTTACCGAAGCAACCGAGCGTACGTTGGATACCGTAATGAGCAACAGTTTTGGTTTTGGTGGCACCAATGCCTCGTTGATCTTTAAACGCTATCAAGTGTAATCGACCACCATTATCCATATCAACGGCTTGGTTATCCAAGCCGTTTTTGTTTGCCAAACGTTCAGTATAAAATGCAACTATCCCCGTTAATTGGATAATGTTTTGACGATTCTTGCTGATGAAAACATGGCCGCATTGGTGCCGCTATTTACGCCGTTAATCGACCAATATGGCCCCATAAAAACCTTACCGGGGCGAGACATTAATGCGCAAACCGTCGATGCTGACACGCGCATTTTGTTGGTTCGTTCAGTCACCAAGGTGAATGCGGCATTATTAGATGCTGCGCCCAATCTCACCTTTGTTGGCACCGCAACCATTGGTACGGATCACCTCGATATTGAGGCTTTAAATCAGCGACAAATTCACTGGAGTAGTGCCCCAGGCTGCAACGCAGATGGCGTTGCAGAATACGTGCTTACAGCCCTTCTGCATTTGGCCGAACAGCACCAGCAACAACTCACCCATAAGACCATTGGCATCGTCGGTTTGGGCAATACCGGCTCCGCCTTAAGCCAACGCTTAACCGCACTGGGGTGCCAAGTCATGCGTTGCGATCCCCCCCAAGCAGCACTCGGTGCTTCGGGTTCATGGCGCAGTATTGATGAGCTCATAAACCAGTGTGATGTTATCAGCCTGCATGTACCATTAACTCAAGATACGTTTCATTTACTGGATTATCAGCGTCTGTTGTTATTTAAAAAAGATGGCTGGTTAATTAATGCCAGTCGTGGTGAAGTAGTAGATAATCGCGCTTTAATTCAAGTTAAACAGCAGCATCCAAAGCTGCAATGCGTTTTAGATGTATGGGAAAATGAACCAACCCCACTGCCAGAAACCGTCTTGGTAGCCACGTTGGCCACGCCTCACATTGCAGGCTATTCAGTGGAAGGCAAGGTTCGAGGTACTCGGCAACTGCTTCAAGCGGTTGCCCCCTTTTGCTCGGTGCCTTCCATCCAAGCATTGCTCACTCAGCCGGCTCTGCCACCTAAAACCATTACAGCGCCAATTCAACAAGCCGATTTACTTAAATTATGTACCGATGTATATGATTTAGCATTAGAAGATAAGCGCTTTCGCCAAGCATTGCCCAGTGGCTTTGATGCTCGGCGCAAAGCCACTTTAACGCGTCGCGAATTTAAAGCCCAACCACTTAATGTGGCGGACTCACAACTTGCGAACCTCTTACGTCAGTTAGGCTTCACTATTATAGAGAGCAACAAAAATGGCTTATAACATTGCGGTATTGGGGGCCACTGGGGCAGTTGGCCAAACCATGATTGAAATTTTAGAGCAGCGTGAATTTCCTGTTGCACAGCTCTTTCCCCTTGCCAGTGCTCGCAGCGTTGGAAAAACCATTACATTTCAAGGCCAAACTATCGATGTGATCGATGTTGATAGCTTTGATTGGAGCCAAGTGGATATCGGTTTATTCAGCGCTGGTGGCACTATTTCTGAAAAGTGGGCGCCCATTGCCGCCGAAGCCGGTTGCGTGGTTATCGATAATACCAGCCACTTCCGCAATGATCCTGAGATCCCACTGGTGGTGCCAGAGGTGAATCCAGACGCATTAGCGGAATTCCGTAACCGTAATATTATCGCCAATCCAAACTGTTCAACCATTCAAATGGTTGTGGCACTAAAGCCATTGCATGATCAATACGGCATTGAGCGTATTAACGTGGCCACTTACCAATCGGTCTCTGGTGCTGGGCGCAGTGCCATTGAGGAATTAGCGAAGCAGTGCAGCGCGTTACTGAGCGGCCAGCCCGCAGAAGCGAAAGTTTTTGATCATCAAATCGCGTTTAACGTTCTTCCTAAGATTGATACTTTCATGGATAACGGGTTTACCCGTGAAGAGATGAAAATGGTTTGGGAAACTCAGAAAATTTTGGGTGACACCAGCATTCAGGTAAACCCAACCGCAGTTCGCGTGCCGGTTTTTTACGGCCACGCTGAAGCCATCCATCTTGAAACGCGTCAACCTGCGAATGTGGAAGAGGTAAAAGCGTTGCTTGAGCAAGCTCCAGGGATCACGTTATGCCGAGATGATGCCGATTACCCAACTCAATTTGGGCATGCTCAAGGCAATGACGACGTATTCGTCGGTCGTATACGTCAAGATTTAACCCACCCACATGGTTTAAATCTATGGGTCGTTGCAGATAACATTCGTAAGGGTGCCGCGCTCAATTCCATTCAAATTGCTGAATTGCTGATCCGCGAATATTTATAACGCCTATAACATAATGAGCCCGCAAATAGATGAGAGGCGTTGCACAATTAGCAATAGCTCTGGTGGGATCACATTAACGATTATCATAGAATATACGTAAAGAACAGACCGAATAGGGGCTTCGGCCCCTACCACCATTGTATCGTGGGAATGCTGCCGAAATGAGCCATCACTATCGCCAAATTGCAACCGCCGTTATGTTTGGCGCCATTTTTTCCATGCCAACTGTGCATGCTGAAACACTACCGATCACCGGCCCTGATGGCCAAATCCGGCTTGAAGAGCCAGCTTTAAATACTTATGGCCCCATTAAAAGTACAGATACTTTGTGGCGTATTGCCAATCAAGTGCGTCCGGATAATAGCGTTTCCATCTACCAAGTAATGCAAGCGCTTTTTGATGCTAACCCACAAGCGTTTAGCTCAGATAATTTTAACTCTCTGGAACGCGGTTTTACCCTGCGGATCCCATCCAAAGAGATCATGGCTAGTTACCCAGCAGCACAAGCAAAAGCCAGTGCTGAGCGCCATGACAATCAATGGCCAGGTGCCACTACAAGCACGGTTCCGGTTGTAAGTGCTCCCAAAAGCACGGCTCCAAGCGCAGCAACTAATACCGCAGAAGTCACCAAGCTGCGTGCTGACAATCAGCGTTTACAACGCGAATTAAAACAAAAGACCGATGCGCTAGCCAAACTTCAAGGGTTGCGCGTAGAAGTGGATGCCAGTGGTGATGAACTGGCTGAGATGGTACACAATAACACCTTATTGCAACGCCAAATGGAGCAGCTGTCTAATGAGCTTTCCATGCTGCAAAACGCCTTAGATGAGCAACAACGTATAAATTACGAACTGGAATTGCAATTAGAGCAGCAACGCCAAATGGCTGCACAAAATGCCAGCCTGTATGCCCCACAATATGATCAAGAACCCGCTTCTGATTTTTGGCAAAAGCTGGCCTCTAATACGCCTTTATTAATTTTAGCGGTGATCTTGCCAATCCTGTTGTTGCTGATCCTGCTGTGGGTTATAAATCGTCGTCGCTATCGCCCAATTAGCCAAAATCCAATTAAAGATGGCGAGATGATTAAACCCATCAATACCACGCCATTAGATCCTTTAACGGAAATGGTACCAGAGATGCCAGCTAAGGCTGCTGTTGCTCCTGTTGCTGCCGCTGCTGCGGTTAGCACCGCTACAACAATTTTAGCGAGTGAGCCAACCCCCGCAGACAATGCCGAGCAAGCTCAAGCCGCTGCCGCAGCGGATGACATTTTATCGCTGGATGAATTACTAAAGGATGATGCCTTTAGTGCAGAAGCTGATACTAATACTGATGACGCTAGCAATCATTTTGATAAAATATTGGCCGATGCCGACGCAGAAGTCGAAGCGTTGAATGAGCAACCAGTAAACACCGATCCATTCTTAGATATTGATCAGTTACTGGCTGAAACCAACGAGGACACTCCAAGTGCCCAAGAAGTAGCCGATGCCGAAAATATCATTCAAAGTACCGACATCTTAACTGATGAAAGCGGTTATCGTGCCAAGCTCGATTTAGCTCGTGCTTACATTGAAATTGATGATATCGACAGTGCGAAGGGGTTATTAAACGAAGTGCTAACCGATGGTGCAGAAGAACTGCACGAAGAAGCCAAGCAACTATTATCTGAGCTGTAACCCACGTTACTCTAGTCAAAAAAGCCCTTGTTAAAACAAGGGCTTTTTATCTATATCTTTTCCTTGAGTCGCAATCGTCTGCTAAGGCACTGCCAGCAAGTCCTCCTGATGCTGATCCTATTGCTCCTTTGCCGCCGCCAACACCTTTAAATTGCTCAGGACGCACCTTGGACACATAACCATCCTAATTAATATTGCTCTGTTACGGCCCGTTCAAAGACAGCGCTGTTCGTCTATACCGATATAGCACTCAAACCACCAACAACAAGATAATACCTGTCATGTCTTTTTGGCGTTCAGCTTAACGCGTATCTTTGACAGCTCTTAGATAGCGTCGTTCTCACCTTGGCCACAAGGTGGGTCTCAATCATCGTCACTATCCCCATAATGATCTTATGGCTGATTCCCAATCGATGCACACAGAGATCAGCAATATCGACCGTAAAGAAGCCGTTAACATCGATATTAAGGTAACAATTTGCACCGTCTTCCCATTCACGGCTCTAGCCAGTAAAGCTCATGTCTAAGCGCTAAACTTCGGGTGACTTTATCAAGCACCTCTAAGAGCGACGTGAAATTTTGTGGGGCAAAGTCGTTAAGTGTATCAAGGGCTTGGCTTAAGCAACATAAAAAATCCGAGTTCCTGTAGAGAACTCGGATTATGGTTTACGCAAAAGATCAGTCAAACGATCGTTAAGTGAATAACATCGACTTAAAAAGCGTTGAGCCCAAAGTACTCGACTGAAGCTTCAGCACGTAAGCTTGCAAGTAAAGACTGGTAACTCATCTGGCTAAATTGTTGACCGAGACTTATCTGCAGTGCTTCTAAGTTATCAATGGTTTCAGGCATTGATACTTGAGTTAGTGCCATGACCACTACATCCCCATTGGCCAACGAAACCGTTGACCAGCTTGGTTGTTCTGCATTAATAGGAGCAGGCATTTTAAAGAGCTCAGTGCGCACTTCCACCGGCAGATCACTGCCGCCAAAACGACGCACTTCAGCGGTTTCAATAACCCCTTCAGGAGCCGTACCTTGCTGCCAAGCGGCTAACAATTCTTGTGCTGAAGCCAACGCAAATTCAGACGCTTGAGCTTGGATTAGCTGCTCTTTAATGCGCGCTTCAACTTCGGCTAATGGCAAAGTACCTGCTGCGACATATTCTTTAACGCGAACAACCATACGATGGCCATTGCTTAACTCAATAACATCAGAATTCATGCCATCATACAGCACTGCATCATTAAAGGCGGCAGCCAGCAGTTTCGGATTGTTGAACGCCGCTGGTACGTTATTACGCGAGAATAAGACCGAGGTTTTAACCTCGCCACCCACCGCCTCTGCTGTTTCTTGCAGTGAGTCTGGGATCTCAAAACTCACATCCGCCAATTGTTGCTGTAATGCATAAAACTCTTGCTGAGCTTTGCTATTAGAAACCGTTGCGATAATGTCAGCCTGCACTTCTTCAAAAGGACGTGCTGCACTCACAGCTATCTGTTTCGCTTGCACAATTTGGTAACCAAAGTCCGTTTCTAACACCTCAGAAACTTGGCCTTCATCTAATGCAAATAACGCATCATCAAATACGGGATCCATAGTGCCACGGGTAAACCACTCTAGTTCCCCCCCATTATTGGCGGTAAAGGTATCGTCCGATTCGGCTTTGGCTACATCAGCAAAGTTCTCGCCATTTTGCACTCGAGCTAATGCCGCCGCCGCACGAGCAGGTGCATCATTACCATCAAACAGCATATGAGCCGCTAAACGGCGCTCTGGCATGCGGTACAGGGCTTGGTTGGCATTGTAATACTCACGAGCTTCTTGCTCATCTACCTGCAGCTGGTTACTTAAATCCGCAACGTTTATCTCAACATATTCCAATTGGATCTGCTCAGGCTGAACAAATTGCGGCAGGTTATCTTGATAATAAGCCGCTACATCGTTCTCAGTTACGGTGGCTTGTGCTTCAAAAGGCACAGCACTTACAGTAACGTGGCTTAGGTCACGTTGCTGTTCCTGAAGCTGAGCAATCGTCGTAGCTTCATTTGGCAAAGCGAATTCGCTGCCAAGTAGGCCAATCATCATTTGTTGGCGCGCTAAATCAGTACGCAACATATCGCGCAGTTGCACACCAGATAGGTTATTTTGACGCAGTACTAACTGGTAATGCTCGTTATTAAATTGGCCATCTACCTGAAATTCAGGCATCGCACGAATGGCCTGTTGGATCTGGCCATCAGCAACGCGGATCCCTAACGCGGCGGCTTTTTGGTCGAGTAAGCGCTCAGAAACCATCCGCTCTAATACGCTTTGACGCAGTCCCTGCATGTAAGTGGGATCAGCCAATAACGCACTAAAGGTTTCACCTAACTGAGCGCTCATTCGACTTTGCTCGCTTTGAAAAGCGCGCTCTAAATCATAACGGCTAATCTCTTCGCCATTAACTAATGCGGCAACCTGATCGTTATTGGTGCCAAGGTAGCTGTATACCCCTGTTAGGGCGAACGATAGGATCACCACACCAAGGATTGACTTGGCTACAATCCCTTGTGAACCTTCGCGGATCTTCTCAAGCATCTGCCTACTCTTTTTTATACTTAACGAAAACAAAAAGCGCACCACCAAGGGATGCGCTTTAACCTGGTCAGCTTCTAGGATACACCGTTAGCTGAAACAATAAACGCCCAAGTACTTACTTGAGCGTTAGAGCAATAAACTGAGATTAGTTTACAGCGTCTTTCAGCGCTTTACCGGCTTTAAATGCTGGAATTTTAGCAGCTGCGATTTTGATCTCTTTACCGGTCTGTGGGTTACGACCAGTACGCTCAGCACGCTCACGCACCTCGAAAGTACCAAAACCAACCAGTGACACTTTGTCACCGTTTTTCAGAGTATCGGTGATTGAGTCGATGAATGCATCCAATGCACGGCCAGCAGCCGCTTTAGAAATATCAGCACCAGCTGCAATTTGATCGATCAGTTGAGATTTGTTCATGTCATCCCCTTGAATTCTATTATTCGCGCCGCCCACGAAATCCATGTTTCAGCGCGGTCTGCGGTGGGTTTTATATCAAGCTTGAATTACAACTTCAAGCACCAGTCAGACTGCAAAGTTCCCTTTGTCCTTTACGGCTAAAACCCAGTAATGCAGAGGTTTCCAGCGAGTTCTGAGCTTTCGATGCCTACACTACCATGGTTTTGGGCCATGAGAAGCCCCAAATAAGTAAAAACCAATAAAAATGCGCCCTAAATGGCGCATTTTTAGGGGAGATTCTCACTTTTACGACGCGACAGAAATGCCGCTAGGGTCATCTTGCAATGCCAACACCAAAACGTCATCTATCCAGCGTACGGGTAAAATCTCTAAATCGGCTTTAACGTTGTCAGGGATCTCTTGCAAATCTCGCTCATTTTCTTTCGGGATCAGCACCCGTTTAATGCCACCTCGGTGTGCCGCCAGCAATTTTTCTTTTAAGCCGCCAATCGGGAGAACTTCACCACGCAAAGTGATTTCTCCGGTCATCGCAACATCAGAGCGCACGGGGTTACCCGTTAACGATGAAACTAAAGCGGTGCACATTGCAATCCCCGCTGAAGGGCCATCTTTGGGTGTTGCCCCTTCAGGAACGTGAACATGAATGTCACGCTTTTCATAAAAATCAGGATTAATTCGTAAGGTTTCTGCACGCGCGCGCACAACCGTCATCGCTGCTTTAATGGACTCTTGCATCACATCACCTAATGAACCGGTGTATGTAAGCTTGCCTTTACCCGGCACAGACGTAGTCTCAATGGTCAGTAAATCACCGCCCACTTCGGTCCACGCCAAACCAGTAACCTGCCCTATCTGATTACTCTCTTCCGCTTTGCCGTAATCAAAACGCTGCACCCCTAAAAACTCTTTCAGGTTGTCTTGATTGACTACTACTGGCTTCTGCACCTGCTTTAACAGCAACTGCTTCACTGCTTTACGGCAAATTTTCGAGATCTCGCGCTCCAAACTGCGGACACCCGCTTCCCGTGTGTAATAACGAATAATGCCAATAATGGCAGAATCGTCTACTTGCAGTTCGCCTTTTTTCAATCCATTGCGACTGATCTGTTTATCCAGTAAGTGGCGGTTGGCAATATTAAGTTTTTCATCCTCGGTATAACCCGATAAACGGATCACCTCCATCCGATCCAGCAATGGCCCTGGAATATTCATGGAGTTCGAAGTCGCCACAAACATCACATCCGATAAGTCATAATCCACTTCTAAATAATGATCATTAAAGGCGTTATTTTGCTCTGGGTCCAAAACTTCCAGCAATGCTGAAGCCGGATCGCCTCGCATATCTGAACTCATTTTGTCGATTTCATCCAACAAGAACAGTGGGTTTTTAACCGCCACTTTGCTCATTTTCTGAATCAATTTGCCAGGCAATGAACCTATGTAAGTACGGCGATGACCACGGATCTCGGCTTCATCACGTACGCCACCTAAAGCCATACGCACATACTTACGGCCGGTCGCTTTGGCAATGGATTGCCCTAAGGAAGTTTTCCCTACACCCGGAGGCCCCACTAAACATAAAATTGGGCCTTTAAGCTGACGTACCCGCGATTGCACCGCCAGATATTCTAAGATCCGCTCTTTTACTTTTTCTAAACCGAAATGATCAGCATCTAAGACTTCACTGGCGACCGCCAAATCTTTTTTCACCTTTGAACGTTTTGTCCAAGGCACACCAATCATCCAATCAATATAACTGCGAACAACGGTCGCTTCCGCTGACATCGGCGACATCATCTTCAGTTTATTCAGCTCAGCCAGCGTTTTTTCTTCTGCGTCTTGAGGCATTTTCGCCTCACTGATTTTTCGGGCTAATGCTTCAAACTCGTCGGGCACGTCATCCAGCTCACCCAGCTCTTTTTGGATGGCCTTCATCTGTTCATTGAGGTAATACTCGCGCTGGCTTTTTTCCATCTGTTTTTTCACCCGCGTGCGGATCTTTTTCTCCACCTGCAAGATGTCAATTTCAGACTCCATGGTCGCCATCAGATACTCTAACCGTTCAGAAACATCGACCATTTCAACAACAGCCTGTTTTTCTGAAAGTTTTAATGGCATGTGCGCTGCCATGGTATCGGCCAGACGCGCGGCTTCATCGATGCCATTTAAGGAAGTAAGCACCTCAGGTGGGATTTTTTTATTAAGCTTAATGTAACCTTCAAACTGGCTGATAGCGGTACGAACGAGCACCTCCTCTTCCCGTTCAGGTATCATTTTTGATGCTAAAAATTCGGCTTCAGCGACAAAAAACGGATCAACATCCGTAAATTGTGTGATTCGCGCGCGTTGCCCCCCTTCCACCAGTACCTTAACGGTGCCGTCTGGCAACTTTAATAGCTGCAAGATCGAGGCGATGGTGCCTACATGATAGATATCCTCTTGTTGAGGATCATCTTGATCGGCCTCACGCTGTGCCACCAATAATACTTGCTTATCTTGCTCCATGGCGGCTTCAAGGCAATTAATTGACTTTTGGCGCCCAACAAATAGCGGGATCACCATATGGGGGTAGACCACTACGTCACGTAGTGGTAATACCGGAATAACAACGTGATCATTACGCTCTAAAGTCATCGCTCGACTCCTTGTGCTGCGGGAATACAGAGGGGACACTCAGCTTTTACAAGTGCTGAATTCCATATGTTGAGTATATGGGGCAGATCTCAATGGATTCAATGAATTCCATAGAAAAAGGGGCCATAAGGCCCCTTTTGGATCAGATTTGATGATTTATTCTGCGATAGCAGCTGGGGCATCGTTACGATAAATTAAAAGTGGCTCCGACTCACCGCGGATCACAGACTCATCGACAACAACTTTTTCAACATTCCCTTTTGAAGGTAAATCGTACATCGTTTCGAGTAAGATCCCCTCTACAATGGAACGCAAACCACGAGCGCCAGTCTTACGCTCCATCGCTTTTTTCGCAATTGCCACTAAAGCGTCTTCACGAAACTCCAGCTCAGTGCCTTCCAGTTGAAACAAGGCACCATACTGTTTAGTCAACGCGTTCTTCGGCTCGCTTAAAATCTGTACTAATGCACTTTCATCTAACTCGCCTAACGTGGCAACAACGGGTAAACGACCAATAAATTCAGGGATCAATCCATACTTAACGAGATCTTCCGGCTCAACTTGAGCGAACGATTCAGTTAATGAACGACCTTGATCTTTACTGCGCACCTCCGCACCAAAACCAATGCCGGTGCCAACCCACGCACGCTGTTCAATGACTTTATCTAACCCCGCAAAAGCACCACCGCAGATAAACAGAATTTTTGAGGTGTCTACTTGCAAAAACTCTTGCTGAGGATGCTTACGCCCCCCTTGTGGTGGCACCGCTGCAACCGTCCCTTCAATCAATTTCAACAGGGCTTGCTGTACCCCTTCACCAGACACATCACGTGTGATTGAAGGGTTATCTGATTTACGTGAAATTTTGTCAATTTCATCAATATAAACAATACCACGTTGCGCTTTTTCAACGTCATAATCGCATTTTTGCAGCAATTTTTGGATGATGTTTTCTACATCTTCACCCACATAACCAGCTTCGGTTAAGGTGGTTGCATCAGCCATAGTGAAGGGCACATCCAACAAACGAGCCATGGTTTCAGCCAATAACGTCTTTCCACTACCGGTTGGACCAATCAGCAAAATGTTACTTTTCCCAAGTTCAACTTCGCTGTTATCACCACCATGACGTAAACGCTTATAGTGGTTATACACCGCCACCGCTAATACTTTTTTGGCTTGTTCTTGGCCAATAACATATTCATCTAGATGAGCGCGGATCTCATGCGGCGTTGGCAGTTTATCGGCCTCACGCTTTGGTGAGAGTTCCTTAACTTCTTCGCGGATGATGTCGTTACACAATTCAACGCATTCATCACACACGTATACCGAAGGGCCGGCGATCAGTTTCCGCACTTCATGCTGACTTTTGCCGCAAAAAGAACAGTACAACAACTTGCTGTTGTCACCGTCACCCTTTTGGATATCACTCATTTACAACCCCTTCGTCCAAGCGTTTACGGTATCTTTCAGTGTATGCCAATCGTTCTACAATTGCTTGCTATCAAGCACCACGGCGAGATAGCACTGAATCCACCAATCCGTACTCAACAGCCGCATCAGCACTCATAAAATTATCGCGATCGGTATCACGCTCAATAATTTCTAAGGGCTGGCCAGTGTGCTCTGCAAGCATCGTATTCAACTTATGTTTGATGCCCAAAATTTCTTGGGCGTGGATTGCAATGTCAGATGCCTGACCTTGGAAGCCACCTAATGGTTGATGGATCATTACACGGGCATTTGGCAAAACATGGCGCTTACCTTTGGCACCACCAGCTAATAAGAAAGCCCCCATACTGGCTGCCTGCCCCATGCATACGGTGCTGACATCCGGTTTAATAAATTGCATGGTGTCGTAAATCGACATCCCTGCCGTAACCGAACCGCCCGGTGAGTTGATGTACAAATAAATGTCTTTATCTGGGTTTTCAGATTCTAAAAACAGCAATTGTGCCACAACCAAATTGGCCATGTGGTCTTCCACCGGCCCAGTCAAAAAAATCACACGCTCTTTGAGTAAGCGGGAGTAAATATCATAAGAACGTTCACCTTTGGCGGTCTGTTCAACCACCATTGGGACTAAGGCGTTAACTGGGGCATCTTGCAAATGCGACATAGTATCTATTCCCTAACAAAAATGGCCCGTATGGGAGCGAGCCTCATACGAGCCATTATATGATTGGCCCAGGAGGCCAAGTCAAATCCAGCGAGACTTTAGCGTTGCTGATTCATGAACTCGTTAAAGTTCACTTGTTGCTCAGTAACTTTAGCGCCTAGTAACAGAGCGTCAACCGCTTGTTCTTCTAAAGCTACATTACGCATGTTTTGCATCATTTCTTGATTCTGAGCGTAGTACTCGATCACTTCTTGTGGATCTTCGTAAGCAGTTGCCATTTCAGCGATCAGGGCATTAACACGCTCTTCATCTACTTTCAGCTCTTGGGTTTTAATCACTTCACCCAGTAACAGGCCGATTTGAACGCGACGCTTAGCGTCTTCTTCGAACAGCTCCGCTGGCAGCTCAGGCATATTTTGCATTTGAGCACCACCAAAACGCTGCATTGCTTGCTGACGCAGAACATTCACTTCTTGGGCAATGAGAGCTGCTGGCACATCAACGTTGTTCGCTTTAACTAAACCGTCAATTACTTGTTGCTTGGTTTTGTTTTTCAGCGCTTGCTTCAGCTCACGCTCCATATTTTTACGAACTTCCGTTTTCAGAGCTTCAACGCCACCTTCGGTGATACCAAACTTCACGACGAAGTCATCATTCAGCTCAGGCAATACTTGCTCGTTCACTTCCGTTAATGTGATGGTGAATTGAGCTGCTTTACCTTTTAAGTTCTCTGCGTGGTACTCTTCTGGGAAGGTTACATCTACAGTGAACTCGTCGCCGGCTTTGTGACCTTTGATGCCGTCTTCAAAACCTGGGATCATACGGTTTGAACCAAGAACCAGATCAAAACCTTCTGACTTACCGCCATCAAACTCTTCGCCATCAATGCGGCCAACAAAGTTCATTTTAACGCGATCGCCTTCAGCGGCTTCACGCTCAACAGCGCTAAAGGTTGCGTGTTGCTTGCGCAGCGTTTCCAGCATGGTGTCCAGATCAGCGTCAGTTACATCGCACACAGGCTTCTCAACTTCAATGCTGTCTAAACCTTGCAAAGTAACTTCTGGGTATACTTCGAAGATAGCAGCGAACTGTAAATCTTCACCTTCTTGAGCATTAATTGGCTCAAAACGTGGCATACCAGCAGGATTGATTTTCTCATCCATGATCGCTTTAAAGAATGCGTTTTGCATGACGTCGCCCATCACTTGAGCACGCACAGAAGGACCAAAACGCTTCTTAAATACAGACACCGGCACTTTGCCAGGACGGAAGCCATCTAAACGAACGCGTTTAGATTCTTTTTTCATCTCTTCAGCAACTTTTGGTTCAAAGTCAGCGGAAGCGACGGTGATGGTCATGCGGCGCTCTAGGCCTTGAGTGGTTTCAATAGAAACTTGCATTACGCTACCTCAAAATAGTGGTGTTCTTTTGCTGCTGCCGATCTTTGCCGACAGCAAATAATTCGATATAGGTGGACGTAAACCGCCATCACCGAACCTGATAAACCCGCTTAAATAGGAACGCAATAAAAGCGCTACCGGCTATCAAGCGACACGACAGGCATCGATACCTAAAATAAGGACGCGTTATTATAGCGATAGCACTAGCCGGAGTCGAGACAGCCCCTAGTTAACTCACCTTAATGCCTAAACGCATCACACTTTATTTGGCTAAAATTAAAAAACAGGAAAAAAAGATACAAAAAAGCCCTGAATAACAGGGCTTTTTTGTTTAATGGTGGGGTGGCTAACGGGGCTTGAACCCGCGACAACCGGAATCACAATCCGGGACTCTACCAACTGAGCTATAGCCACCACTGATACTTTTATATGGCACGCCCGGCAGGATTCGAACCCGCGGCCATCCGCTTAGAAGGCGGATGCTCTATCCAACTGAGCTACGGGCGCAAAGTTTAGGTACGTGTACATTTAAAGTGGTCGGTGATAGAGGATTCGAACCTCTGACCCTCTGGTCCCAAACCAGATGCGCTACCAGGCTGCGCTAATCACCGAGATGTTAAGACCCATAAGCA
>JAWXTX010000036.1:0-21382 GCA_044433165.1 Ferrimonas sp.
TTCTGTTGCCCAAACCGCAGGGGCTTCTTCCCAGATGATTTGCTGCAGCTCGCCATAAATGGCTTGCTTCTCTTGCGTATCGAGCGTGCGCTGACCTGCGGCCAATAACTCATCCACGCGCGTGTTTTTGTAAGAGCTGTAGTTGGAAGTACCTGTGCTGCCAAACAATGGACGGATGGCCCAATCAACGGTACCCGATGACGCCGACCAACCCGCATCAAACAGTACTGCTGGGGTGCCGTTCGCGTTGATGGTGTCACCCGAGGCAAAGTGGCTGGCCAGATCGCGCGGGCGAATGTTGCTGGTGATGTTCAGTGCGCGTAATTGCTGCTGCATGAACTCGGCAGAACGCATTGACTCAGTGGTATTCTTAGCCCAGATCTCAACATCAAAACCTTTGTCATAACCGGCGCTGCTTAGCAGAGCTTTGGCTTTCTCTAAGTCGTAGTTGTATGGTGTTTGAGCTTGGAAGTTCTCAATTTTTTGTGGAATGATTGATTGCAACGGCAGAGCGCTGTCGCCATAAACCACTTTAGCGTATGCCGGTTTATTGAATGCATAGTTCAATGCTTGGCGTACTTCTTTTTTGGCTAAAATTTCATTTTGGTTGTTTAACTTGTAGTAACGACCAATGATCGACGGAATGCTGCCAACGCTTAGGCGACGATCCGCTTGTACTGCCGGTTGCATGGTATGTGGTAACGACAGCATAAAGTGCGCTTGGCCACTGCGTAGCATCGCTAAGCGTGAACCGGCCTCCGGTACTGCACGCACTTCCAAGGTGTCCACTTGCGCAGGCTCGCCCCAATAGTTTGGATTACGTACCATCACCACTTTCGAACCGCGAACCCATGAGTCCAGCATAAAACGGCCGGTGCCCACGGGAGTGGTGCGGATGTCATCGCCTAACTTTTCGATGGCTGCTGGGCTAACCATGACTTGGCTTGGGTGGGTTAAGTTATTGATGAAGGTATTTGAAGCCACCTTTAAGTGAAAACGCAGTACGTTTTCGCTGACCACTTCCATGTGATCAATCTCTTCTAACAACGAGGCACGGCGGTAGTTATTTGCAATTTGCGTTTCGTAGTTAAATTTGGCTGCTTCTGCGTTAAAAGGGGTGCCGTCAGTAAAAGTCACACCGGTGCGCAGGGTAATGGTGTAGGTTTTACCGTCCTCGCTCACTTCATAACCGGTGGCCAAGTTTGGTTGTGGTTGCATCTCACCATCAAAGTGAAATAAACCATCGTACATTGCGCCAGCAACGCTCATGTCGAGCCCTACGGTGGCATTATGCGGATATAGGGTTTGAATGGTGCCATCCGCGGCAATCACAACGGTGGTGTTTGCCATTGCTAAGCTGGGCATGCTTAAACCGATGGCTAATGCCAGTGCCAGTTTTTTCATCATTTATCTTCCTTTTGTTATTTTATTAATGTGAGCGTGACGCGCAGGTTTCATGGTCTGCCTCTTGGCCATAAAAATGGCTTGGGCTGCGTTCAATCAAGGCAATGGGTGTTGGGTGTAGGCCGACCGGATAGATGGGATCTGGGATCTCATCGGTCAGTAACGCAAACTCTTTGCGCTCATGGCGCTCTTGTTCAATGCAGGGAATGGCCGCTAACAACTTTTGGGTGTAACTGTGTTGGGTATGCTCAAACACATCAGAGCGAGAGCCAATTTCCACCAGCTGACCTTTGGTTAATACCGCTACGCGGTGGCAAACTCGTTCAATTACGGCCATATCGTGAGAGATAAAGATGAACGAGATCCCCAGTTCTTTTTGCAGCGACAGCATTAAATTCAATACCGTTGCCTGCACCGATACGTCTAATGCGGATACCGACTCGTCCGCCACGATGATTTTCGGCTCGGTCGTTAATGCTCGAGCAATGTTTACCCGCTGCAACATGCCGCCTGAAAACTCGTGTGGGTAGTATTGGTACAGCGACTCTTTAATGCCCACTTTAGCAAGCAAGGTTTTCGCCCGCTCAGTCCGCTCCGCTTTGCTTAGGTGGGGCATTTGGATCAGCAGTGGCTCTTCTACGCACTCACCAATGGTCATTCTTGGGTTGAGTGACGCCAGTGGATCTTGGAAAATAAAGGAGATCTCTTTTCGAATTCGGCGACGTAGATCTGCCGGTGGATCAAGCAAGTCGATGCCATCATAGTGCACATGGCCACGAATGCATTGGCGCTCCAACAGACCCAGAATGGCATTACCAATAGTCGATTTCCCCGAGCCCGACTCGCCCACAATACCTAACGTTTCGCCTTGCCATAAATTAAATGACACGTCGCTAACGGCATGAACTTGATGTGTTACTTGGCCACGCCAGTTGTGTTTGCGAGGGAAGGTAACGAATAAGTTTTGGATATTGAGAATGGGCGCTTGTTGGTAATCCACCGCCCGCCCTGGAATCGCCTCATTAATGCTGTTGCCAGCCAGTTCCTCTTCCATGGATAAAACCGGGAACGAGTGTGGCAACGCTTTGCCTTTCATCGCCCCTAAGCGTGGTGCCGCTTTAAGTAACGCCTTGGTATAAGCGTGCTGGGGCTGATGGAAAATTTGGTTTAATGGGCCGCTTTCGACGATCTCTCCTTGGTACATTACGGCCACGCGATCGGCAATTTCGTGAACAACGCCCATGTCGTGGGTAATGAAGATCACCCCCATATGAAGCTCTTGCTGCAGTTCGCGGATAAGCCCTAAGATCTGCGCTTGAATGGTGACATCTAAAGCCGTAGTGGGCTCATCGGCAATCAACAGTTTGGGCTTGCAGGCCAATGCCATTGCAATCATCACCCGTTGGCGCATACCACCGGAGAGTTGATGCGGATACAGTTGCAGCACTTGACGGCCAGAGGGGACGCGCACCAAATCAAGCATTCTGCCTGCTTCTTCTAACGCTTCTTGGTGTGACGTATTTTGATGTAGCTCAACCACTTCGGCGATTTGATCGCCCACTTTCATAAGAGGATTGAGGGAGGTCATTGGATCTTGGAAGATCATGGAGATCTCGTCACCGCGGATCTTCTGGGCGTGTGCCCGAGCAAGGGTGATCATCTCCAATGGTTGTTTGCTGTCGCCATTGATTTTGCTGTTATGCAGTAAAATCGCCCCTTCTTTGTGAGCTTTCTCGCCCAAAAGCCCCATGATGGCTTTACTCATGACCGATTTGCCTGAGCCAGACTCACCTACTACGGCGAGGATCTCATTTTCGAACACATCTAAAGAAACCGATTTTAAAACGTGTTTTTGGCCATGGAGAGTGTCAAAAGTAACGTTGAGCTTTTGGATTTCGAGTAATTCACTCACTTTTTGTTCTTCTATAGGGAGATGAGTTGCCCATTACCCTACCACGCCACCCATTTCGGTAAATGTTTATCTATTTCATGTGCTTAAAAACACGATTCAATTCACGCAACTGAACATTTATTCATTCATTAATCGTTGTGATTAATAATAATTAATTATGAATTACCAGTTTACTGCTAAATAAAAGTAATTCATCGCTGCATATTTTTATTGAAATGGATGTGCTTAAGGGGGCTGATAGAAGTGTATTAGCAAGCGGCGTTTGCTTACATTTCAGCGAAAAGGGCAATGAGCTGCGCTTAAAACAAAAAACCAGCGTATTTACGCTGGTTTTTGCTGATTGAATGCGTGCACCGCTAGCTTAAGAGCGGGGCTTTTTATCTGGATAGCTTGGGGTTGTTTGAACACCACTATTTTGTGCTGAGCTCTTTTCACCACCGCGTGGCTTACCGCCTTTACCTGGTGGGTGAATTGCACAACCACTTAATGCCAGAGAGGCGGCCACAACAAGGGTACAAAACAATTTTGATTTCATGGTTAATCTCCTGAAAACAGAATTAATCAAAGTCAATTGTAAGCTTATTTCAACATCTCATTGTCGTAAATGTTGATAACGATAAAAAAACACCCCGCTCAGTTACCCGAGCGGGGTGTTAGCAAAACCTAAGAGTAAAAATTACTTCTTAGCGTTGCGCTCTTTCGCTTCTGCAATAACTTGCTCAGCGATGTTGTTTGGGCACGCCATGTAGTGTGAGAACTCCATGGAGAACTGGCCACGACCAGAGGTCATGGTACGCAGGTCGCCGATGTAGCCGAACATTTCAGACAGTGGTACGTCTGCTTTGATGCGAACGCCAGTGATGCCGGCTTCTTGATCTTTGATCATGCCGCGACGACGGTTTAAGTCACCGATTACGTCACCAACGTGGTCTTCTGGAGTGAACACGTCAACCTTCATGATAGGCTCCAGCAGCTGAGCGCCGGCCTTTGGAATGGATTGACGGAACGCGCCTTTAGCCGCGATTTCAAACGCAATAGCAGAGGAGTCAACGGCGTGGAAACCACCGTCGTACAGCTCAACTTCAACGTCCAGTACTGGGAAGCCAGCCAGAACACCTTGCGACATCATAGAAGCAAAGCCTTTCTCAACGGCAGGCCAGAACTCTTTAGGTACGTTACCACCAACAACAGAAGAGACGAACTTGAAGCCAGTACCTGGCTCAGCAGGACGGATGCGGTAATCGATCTTACCGAATTGACCTGAACCACCAGATTGCTTCTTGTGAGTGTAAGAGTCTTCAACTGCTTGAGTGATGGTCTCACGGTAGGCTACTTGAGGCTTACCAACAATCAGCTCAACGCCGTAGGTACGCTTCAGGATGTCTACTTTGATGTCCAAGTGCAGCTCACCCATACCTTTCAGGATGGTTTCGCCAGAGTCTTCGTCAGTCTCTACTTGGAAAGATGGATCTTCTGCAACCATCTTACCGATAGCTACGCCCATCTTCTCAGTACCGCCTTTGTCTTTTGGTGCAACAGCAATAGAGATTACTGGCTCAGGGAAGATCATTGGCTCTAGGGTACATTCGTTCTTAGGATCACACAGGGTGTGACCGGTTTGAACGTTCTTCATGCCGACAACCGCGATGATGTCACCTGCTTGGGCAGAATCGATCTCGTTACGCTCGTTAGCGTGCATCTCAACCATACGGCCGATACGCTCGGTTTTACCGGTAGCAGAGTTCAGGACGGTATCGCCTTTCTTCAGCTTACCAGAGTACAGACGGATGAAGGTTAGGGCGCCGAAACGGTCGTCCATGATCTTAAATGCTAAGGCACGCAGTGGCTCATCTGCAGATACAGTTGCAACAGCACCAGTCGGCTCGCCAGTCTCTGGATCAGTCAGAGGCTGTGGGTCAACTTCAGTTGGTGAAGGCAGGTAGTCAACTACTGCGTCCAGTACCAGCTGGATACCTTTGTTTTTAAAGGCAGAACCACAGAAAGTTGGGAAGAACTGCAGGGTACGAGTACCTTCACGGATGCAGCGCTTCAGATCTTCCATAGATGGCTCAGTACCTTCTTCCAGGTACTCCATCAGCAAGTCTTCGTCTACTTCCAGTGCAGTTTCGATCAGCTCTTCGCGGTAAGCCGCTGCGTCGTCAGCCATTTCAGCTGGGATCTCTACAACTTCGTAGTTTTCTGGCAGGCCAGAATCGTCCCAGATGTAAGCTTTTTGGTTCAGAACGTCTACTACGCCTTTGAAGTCATCTTCGATGCCGATTGGTAAGGTCATGATCAGTGGGCGTGCACCCAGAACGTTTTTCACCTGATCGGTAACGCGGTAGAAGTCTGCACCCATACGGTCCAGCTTGTTCACGAAGATCAGACGAGCAACTTCAGAGTCGTTCGCGTAGCGCCAGTTGGTCTCAGATTGTGGTTCTACACCACCAGAGCCACAGAATACACCGATACCACCGTCCAGTACTTTCAAAGAACGGTACACTTCAACGGTGAAGTCAACGTGTCCTGGGGTGTCGATAACGTTCATGCGGTGACCGTTCCAGAAACAGGTGGTCGCAGCTGATTGAATGGTAATACCACGCTCAGCTTCCTGCTCCATGAAGTCAGTGGTCGCTGCGCCATCGTGAACTTCACCGGTTTTGTGGATCTTACCGGTCAGCTTCAGAATACGCTCGGTGGTGGTGGTTTTACCGGCGTCAACGTGAGCGAAGATACCGATATTGCGATAAAGGGATAAGTCTGCCATTAGTTGTACTCTATAGGTCAGGGTCGAAAACGCGCGAAAGTATACAAGATTTCTTGATTATTATCGAAGAAAACCGAATTTTCGCAGAAATCAGCCGGTTGAAATTGCTTCCATTTCTCTTTGGCTGGCGATTTATCTGTTTTAAAACAGTAGCTTAGTCATTATTGCCGCTGCTGTTAAATTCATGCTTTTTTTGCAATAAATTCAAGGTTTTTAGCCATAAGCCTGACGTTGTTAGCGGCTTGACGGCTCACAAAGGTCAATTCAGTGTAGCAGGGCGCAATGGCTTATTAGCGCAGAATAAGTCGGTTTCTCCATCGATTCGTTGATACCAATAGGGTACGAGTTTAGCGCGATTCTCCATGGCTGCCGCTCGCAGGTAATGGGACGCCATCAAGCCAAGCTTGTTCGTTTTTCATCTGTAAACGTTGGCTACAAAACCATTGCACAACCAATGGATAAATACGGTGTTCTTGCTGATGCACGCGCTGCGCTAAAGTGTCGGCGGTGTCATTTGTCAAAATGGGTACGCTTGCTTGTAATACCACCGGTCCGCCATCAAGCTCGGGGGTAACAAAGTGTACCGATACACCATGTTCTGTGTCGCCGGCCTCTATGGCACGCTGATGGGTGTTTAAACCTGGGTATTTGGGCAATAACGACGGGTGGATATTAAGCATCTTGCCTTGGTATTGTCGAACAAAGTTGGCTGACAAAATGCGCATAAATCCAGCTAATACAATGAGATCAGCCTGATACGGTGCCAGTACTTGGTGTAAGCGTTGGTCGTATTGTTCACGGCTTTCCCCTTGCTCGGCGGTTAATACGCTGCAGCTAATGCCTGCTTGAGCTGCACGTTGCAACCCATAAGCATCGGCTTTATTGCTGATAACGTGCACGATTTCAGCGCTGATTTGGCCAGTTTGGCAGCCATCAATTAAGGCTTGTAAATTACTGCCGCTGCCGGAGATTAATACTGCGATGCGCATGGGCCTATTCCTGGTTACTGAAAATCACCACAGGCCGTAAGGACGGCCTGTGGTGGGGCGATGGAAGCTTGATGATTTAGTTAATTTCGACTTGTGCTTCATCGCCTTGGCGAGCGGCAATGGTGCCGATTTGCCAAGCTTGCTCGCCAGCGGTATTTAGGTGCGCAATGGCGTCGGCAGCGTGTTCTGCTGGTAAGGCGATGATCAGCCCAACACCACAGTTAAAGGTACGGTACATCTCGTGTGTATCGATGTTGCCAGTGGTTTGTAACCAGTGGAATACACTTGGCCATTGCCAGCTGCTGCCATCAATAATGGCTTTGCAATCGTTTGGCAGAACACGTGGAATGTTTTCCCAGAAGCCGCCGCCAGTAATGTGGGATACCGCATGAATTGGGTGAGCCTTAGCCAAGGCCAGCATGGATTTTACGTAAATTTTGGTTGGGGCCATTAAGGCGTCAATCAATGGTTGGTTATCAATGGTCACTTGATCAATCTGTTCGCAACGTTCCAATACTTTACGGATCAAGGAGTATCCGTTGGAGTGAGGGCCAGAGGAAGCCAGTGCGATGAGGGCATTGCCCGTCGCGACTTTTTCACCGCTGATAACCTCATCTTCTTCCACTACGCCAACACAGAAGCCTGCCATGTCGTAATCTGCACCTTCATACATACCAGGCATTTCAGCTGTTTCACCGCCAATTAGTGCACAACCGGCCAGTTGGCAACCGTCTGCAATACCCGAGACCACGGCTGTTGCGATCTCTACATCCAATTTGCCGGTGGCGTAGTAGTCAAGGAAGAACAGAGGCTCAGCGCCTTGTACGATAAGATCGTTAACGCACATGGCCACCAAATCGATGCCAACGGTGCTGTGACGTTGATGATCAATCGCTAAACGTAATTTAGTGCCAACGCCGTCGGTACCGGAAACCAGCAGAGGTTTTTTGTAATTTGTTGGTAAGCGACATAGGGCTCCAAAGCCCCCTAAGCCGCCGATAACTTCAGGCCGAGTGGTGCGTTTAACTGCAGATTTAATGTTATCAACCAGTGCATTACCGGCATCAATATCAACACCTGCATCCTTGTAACTGAGTGGGCTTGGGGTGATCACGAGGGCCTCTTAGAATTACGTTTGTCGGTGGAGTGCGCTCATTAATTTATTTTGGTGGATGAACGCTTTGCGGTTGCCATTCTAGCAGTGGCAATGACGGCCTCTGTCAATTAATTGTTTTAACAATAGAAAAGTGTCGTCGGTGAAAAGGAATATCCGGCAGTGGAGGGGCGTTGAATGCACTTCTATTTGTTGACATGGATGATGCCTACGAATGTTATTTTGAGTAAATTTCAATAAAAGCTTGTTATCTATCACGTTTTGGTTTTTTTTCGATTTCAATTGCTTTTCGCTTTTATTGTTTGGCGCTATGATTCGAAGAATTTGTCTGTTGCACCCGTTTGGAGTTTTTAATGCAAGTTACTGAAGTTAAACACCCGTTAGTCCAGCATAAATTAGGATTAATGCGTGAAGCCGAGATCAGCACGAAGCGTTTTCGTGAGCTTGCCCGAGAAGTTTCAAGCCTATTAACTTATGAAGCGACCAAAGACTTTGAGATGGAGCGTGTCGACATCGATGGTTGGAACGGCAAAATTCAAGTTGATAAAATCAAGGGTAAAAAAGTGACAGTAGTACCAATCTTACGTGCCGGTTTGGGCATGATGGATGGCGTACTAGAGCATATGCCATCGGCGAAAGTATCAGTTGTTGGGATCTACCGTAATGAAGAAACCCTTGAGCCGGTTTCTTATTTTGAAAAGTTGGTGGCTAACATCGAAGAGCGGATTGCAATGGTGGTCGACCCGATGCTGGCTACTGGCGGCTCCATGATAGCAACCTTGGACTTATTAAAATCTCGCGGTTGTAAGCACATTAAAGTATTAGTTTTGGTGGCTGCACCAGAAGGCTTAAAAGCATTAGAGGCGGCACATCCAGATATTGAGCTTTATGCGGCCTCTATTGATGACTGTTTAAATGAGCACGGTTACATTTTACCCGGGCTTGGGGATGCCGGAGATAAAATCTTCGGAACCAAATAAATGATTTTTATATCGGGCGCCTATTAGGCGCCTTTTTTTGGACTTAATGATCGACATTATCGATAAATAATAAAATAAGAGGGTGCCATGGCGTTACAACAGGGTGGTTTAGCGCAGCAAATGATTACCGGTGCGCAGATGTTATTTGTGGCTTTTGGTGCGTTGGTTTTAGTGCCGATGTTAACAGGGCTGGATATTCGAGTAGCGCTATTTACAGCAGGCATTGGTACGCTGATTTTTCAATTGGTAACGCGGGCAAGCGTGCCGGTTTTTTTGGCTTCTTCATTTGCTTTTATTGCGCCTATTTCAGCGGCAGTCGCCCAATGGGGCGTAGCTGATACCATGGGCGGCCTCTTCGCGGCAGGATTGGTATACATCTTACTTTCTCAAGTGGTTCGCGTGAGCGGGGTGGAAGTTATTAATCGCTATTTGCCAGCAGTGGTGATTGGGCCAGTCATTATGGTGATTGGTTTGTCGCTGGCACCGGTAGCTGTTTCGATGGCACTGGGGTTTGCCGGCGAGACGCAAGTGGTGGATACAGTGACGGCGTTGATGGTGGCTTTGCCCACATTATTGACGGCGTTGTTGGTCTCGGTATGGGCCAAAGGGTTGCTTAGGTTGTTACCGATATTAAGTGCCATTGTGGTGGGGTATAGCTTGTCATTGTTACTTGGATTGGTGGATTTTTCGCCGGTACACCAAGCGCCTTGGCTGTCGTTGCCAAACTTTACGGCCCCAAGTTTTAATTGGCAGGCCATTTTATTTATGTTGCCGGTCGCGATTGCTCCAGCGGTGGAGCATATTGGTGATATGGTTGCTATTTCAAACGTAACGGGCAAAAACTACGTTAAGCAGCCCGGATTACACCGTACTTTATTGGGCGATGGGGTTGCAACGAGCGCGGCAGCAGTATTTGGTGGGCCACCAAATACCACCTATTCTGAAGTAACAGGGGCGGTGATGCTCACTAAAAACTTTGACCCTAAAGTCATGACGTTCGGCGCGTTATTTGCCATTGCATTAGCAATGGTTGGCAAAGTGGGAGCGCTGTTAATGACGGTGCCAACAGTGGTGATGGGGGGGATCATGATCTTACTCTTTGGCTCTATTGCTGCGGTGGGCATGAGTACGTTAGTGCGTCATCGGGTGGATTTAACCGAAGCGCGCAATTTGGTTATTGTGTCGATCACTTTGGTCTTTGGCATTGGTGGGATGGTACTGCCTTTTGGCGAATTCCAGTTACAAGGCATCGCCTTATGCGCCGTAACGGCGATTTTTCTCAATTGGTTGTTGCCTGCCGTACCCATTAAAATTGATCAAGCTCAGCAGAACGACAGCTAACTTACTGTAATCCACACGAAGATTGGAGCTCGTGATACACTCAGTGTCACGATTTTCCAAAAAATGAGATCGCCGTGTGTAAAATGCTGGTTTTCGGGCTGTTATTGATGAGTTCTGTGGTTTTTGCTGAAGATGCGAATTTATATCGCGGTGATGTTCCCATCAGCAGCAGAGAGCAAGCTGCAGTGAATGAGGCCGTCGCCTCTGCGCTTGCACAGGTGTTAGTGCGGATCAGTGGCGATAATCAGGTACCGCTAAGCAGTGCAGGGCAAGCGCTGCTGCAGCAGGCGAATCGATATATGCTGAGTTATACATTTTTGGATGCAGATCCCATTCAGCTGGCCGTGCAATTTGATGAAACCCGTTTGCGACAGGCTTTACAAAGTGCAGGATTGCCTTTGTGGGGAGCCAATCGTCCGCAAACGGTCCATTGGCTTACCTCGGATACCGGCGGTGTCATTCAAACCGACAGCAGCCCATTAGCCGATACCATTCACCACCAAGCACAACTTCGCGGCTTGCCACACCTGTTACCGTTGTATGATTTAGAAGACAGCATGCGCGTCTCTGCAACCGATATCAGTGGTAACTTTTCTTTACCCGTTATTGCCGCATCGGAACGCTATGATGCGAGTTTTGTATTATTAACCTCGATTTTGCCCGTTGGTTCACAGTGGCGTTATCAATATTACCTTTACCGAGCAATTTATGAGGATAATGCCCCCAAAGTAGTCGCGAGTGGCAATGGTCTGGCCGATTCGGAAGCCATTGCTGTGGCTGAGGTGCTCGATCAGATAGGCCAATTTTATGGTCAACGTTATGCTGCCGTATTATCGGCGGAACCTGATACACTGCAATTGCAGATTGGGATCCCAGGTGGCTTTTTTCAACTGATGCAGTTGGAGCGTTACTTAGGGGGGTTGTCTGCGGTGGAAAGCATTCAGATCCATGCCGTTCAAAATAACGTGGTGACCATGGAGCTTCAATTACTCAGCGAGGCCACGGAATTAGAACGTGCATTTCGGTTAGAGCCGCGCTTAAGTAAACTGCCACCAACAGACGACATTGCAGCGGATTATCAGTGGGATGATCGCTAATTTTTTGATTTATTAGGATTGCGCAATCTAGTGACCTTCAGCTCACCGATTCAATTATCGTTACCGGTACACTTACCGGACGATGAAACCTTTAACAGTTACCACCCTGATGGCAACCATCAGTTAATCGACAGTTTACGCCAAGCTGCCAGTGGACAAGGCCAGTGCATTACTTATTTGTGGGGCGCGCAGGAATGTGGCCGTACCCATCTATTGCATGCGACTTGTGCATTGGCGGCCGATAAAGGCCGCAAAGGGTTTTATTTACCATTGGGGATCCACGCTTCCATGTCACCGGCGGTACTGGAAGGGTTAGAGAATTTAGACTTAATTTGCCTTGATGATATTGATGCAATCAGCCGCCATCCTATGTGGGAGGAAGCGTTGTTTGATTTGTATAATCGGGTGGATGAATCGGAGCATTGCCGCTTAGTGGTCACGGCTCGTAGTGCGGCCGGACAGGCTGGATTTTTATTGCCAGATCTGGTCTCTCGCTTAAGTTGGGGCCTTCAATATCAGCTGCACCCTTTAAGTGATGATGCGAAGTTAGCGGCTTTGCAGAGCAGAGCGAAGGCGCGTGGTTTGGAGCTGCCAGAAGACGTTGGGCGCTTTTTAATGGCGCGATTAGTACGCGATCTGCGCACCTTATTTGACGTATTAGATAGATTAGATAAAGCCTCAATGGTGGCGCAGCGTAAGTTGACCATTCCATTTGTAAAGCAAATATTGCACCTCTAAGCTGCTTCGTTTGGCGAAAGCCATGCCGATAATACCAAGTGGATTATCGGCATGGTGGGTTGTGGTTTAGCGAGCGAAACGCAGTGGACTCATGGCGGTGCTATTCATGGGGGCCAATGGATGCTGAGTATGAGAAGCATGCCCATGACGAGGGCCAACGTAGCTGTTTCCCTGTAAGGCTGGGTTCCCCATCCACGCTTCTAAACCCAGAGGAATGAACAGGCTACGATTGAGATTTAATTCATTGCTGGGCTCTGGCATTGCGATGGCGTCAAACCAGTTTTCGCCCGCGTTGAGCCATTGTGGGGGCACAAGTTGTTGGCTAATGCGCCCCAACTCTGGCCAGATGGCATCAAACACCAACTGTACTCTGGCTTGTAAGGCATCATCGCCAACACGCCCTCGCTGACCTTGAGCAATAATTAAGCTCGTCTCACTGTCGGCACTGCCAGTGCTGATAATGGCGGTGTCACGCAGATAACCATAGCGGTGTTGCAGCATGGTTTCTTCAAATAACATGGCGAGATCTTCACGATAGGTTGTGTAGGCGTAATATTCGCTGGCTCTATCATCAAAGTACGCGCTTGCAACATCTGCTGGGGTTAACGCCTGTTGGGTTTCGTCGGCGTCATTGCCTTGAAAGCTCACTTGAGCAAGCCCTTTCATTAGCGTGCTGTTGAGCGGATAACTGGCATTTAACGAGTCTGAAATGAGCGCTTGTTGCTCAATGCGTTCTAATGCCGCTGCCAATAAAGACTGGCCACTTAAGGTGGCGTGGCTGCTACGAGGGAAGTAATCATTGGCATGCGCCAATTCATGGTAAAGCAAGCTGGCTAAGTCTGGTGTGATGTGCGCCCAAGAGCGAACGTATTTGCTGCCGGCAGGGTAAGAGTAGCTGACGTAATCGTTATTAAATACGTAACGCCATGGCGCAATAAATTGCAAGGCAGAGCCAAAGCCAGTGCGGTAGTCTGGATCTTCATTAATGGTGGCGCGTTGCCAAGGGTACTGCCAGAGATCGGCCGGATCTAAATAAATGGCACCGAAGACAGGCCAATAAAAAGAGGGGCGAATATCGCTGCTAATGACGACGGCATTGACGGCGCTTAAGAGAGTAACAAAATCGCCATAGGGATCGTAATTACGCAAGAAATATTCAAACTGCGCTCCCATCCAAGGGTGGGAGACGACAACTCTATCTAGCACGTCTTCGATTGTTGGGGTTGCAGTGACTTGCCCAATTAAGGGTAACACTTCCATGCTGCATACCCCATTTAACTGGTTGGAATAGACGCATTGTTGCAGGGCTTCAGCCCAAGGGCTATCAGAGCGATAAGCGGCAATCCGTGCTAGAGGTTCATCAAAATAGGCGTAATTGGATGGCTCTGGATCGGCGGTAACAAGAACGTTGATCTCATCATGTCCCAGTACGCCCTCTACGCGGCCAGTGAGTTCAAAGGTATATAAGGTATCTTGGCGAACGTAGGGCGCGGTAAAGGTGAGTAATTGCGGCACTTCGTTGGTGAGATCAGTAAGTGGTAAGCCACTGATTTGACGCCAATTTAGCTCGTCTGGGTAGATGTTTGCTGCATCATCTAACGCTTCTGCGCGCAAACTCACTCGGCCGCCACTGACGACGGTTTGGTCGCTATAGCTGTTGATGCGATCATCACTGCCACTGACATTTAATTCAAAGGTAGTTAGCTGTTCGTCGATCTCTACCGTTAAGGTGTATTGGCCTGCTTCTGGGGGTAAAAAGGCGGTAAGTGGGGCTGCTGGGTGGCTTAACGATAGACGGCTACCTTGGGTTTGTTGCCACTTAATCTGGCGGTTTGCACTGCTATTTGGGGCAATAAAACTGACGCCATCACCTAAATTGGCTTCTTGCTGATAGACAACCGTTGGCGATGTTTGTGGCTGTTGGCTGACATTAAGGCCTGATGAATCGTCGCTACCGCATCCGCTAATTAGGGCTATCAATAGTGCGTTTAGCCCAATCTTCCGTTGATTGGCCATTGAATTGGGCATCCATGTTTAGGAACGTTGCTTTAACCCCAAACCTAACTCACGCCCGCGTATTCTTGCAAAGTAGGTACTGTTAAATAACCACACAGCAATAGCGATAATCACTAAAGTGGTGGCTATATGCTGCTCTGGATATACCCACCAATGAGTCAGGCTCGTAAGTAGGTATAAGGTTGCGATAAAACCGGACCAAGCATGGGTATAAGGTTTGCCTTGCCAGATCCCAATGGCAGGTAAAAACAGTGGGATTAAGCTCATGACTTGGAAGCTAATGCTAAAGGCGGAGGGGTACAGCAGCTTTAGCCCGACCATTAAGACGATGGTGGCTCCGTAACCCATTTGTGCCAGCGTTAATCGTTTGCGGCTGGCAGGGCTTAACGCTGGCACAGTACTCATTGAAATAACACCAAAACGGCTTCAGGTGGGCGGCCTATTGCTGCTTGTTGCTGGTGGATCACTAACGGGCGTTCAATTAATTTCGGATGTTGGTGTAACAGCTGCGCCCATTGCTCGGCGGTGAGATTTTGGTTTGCTAATTGCAACTCTTTATAAAGTGCCTCTTTCGTGCGCACCAACGCCAGTGGCTCACCACCTAATTGCATGATGGCACGGAGCAATTTCTCGGTGCTTGGTGGCTGTTCTAAATAAGGAATAACGGTGGCTTCAATGCCTCGTTCGTTGAGTAAAGCTAAGGTCTCGCGGCTTTTTGAACAGCGAGGGTTATGCCATATTTCAGTCATTTTATTATCCATAGCAGTTAGAGTGCTTTCATTTGTTGTTCTGCTTCACGCAGTTGTTTAATGCGGGCATCAATGCGCGCTAATTGTAAGGGATCATTGTGCGCAGCTCGGTAAGCGTATTGCAATTGATCGATTGCCGTTTGATAGTTGGCCGCCAGTGCAAGCAGTTCCGCTTGCGCCATATGGCGTTCGGCACGCAGATCCAGTTGCTGATATACCTCGATTAATAGGCTCAGAACAATGCTGTTATTCGGCTGTAAAATGCGATGCCGTTCTAGCAGGTTCTTGGCTGTTGCCGCATCCCCAGATTCTAAATAGGCGTTTGCCAGATTAATTTCAATCACGCTGTTATTTGGGCGATTAGCGCTGGCCGCGGTTAAGGCGCTAATGGCTTTATCGTATTGCTTTGTCGCTAGCATGATGTCGGTATAAGTATCTAAATAAAATAGGTTTAACGGATCGGATTTGAGCAACGCATCAATGCCACGCTGGGCTGTCTCGTGCTGTTGCTGTTCCAGATGCACCAAGGTTAACCCGTATAACGCTGCCGATTGAGCTGCGCCACGGTGTTGGCGTTGCTGCTGCTCAAACAAAGAGAGCAGCTGAGGCAGCTCATAACCGGCATAGCGTGCTTGAATGCGCGCTTTGGCCAGTGCAAACATCAAGCTATGATCCAAATTTACGGCTGGGTATTGATCCGCACGGGTGCGGCTATCGGCAATGCGTGATTCTGGCAATGGGTGCGTAAGCAAAATGGCTGGCGGTTTACTGGCATAGCGAGATTGCGCCATTAATTTGCCAAAGAAACTGGGTACCCCTTGAGGGTCAAACCCTGCGGCCACCAGCGTTTTAATGCCAATGCGGTCGGCTTCAAGTTCATGATTACGCGTGTAATTGATGCTGGCCTGCTGGCTTAGCGCCAGTGTGGACTGTAAAGCGGCAATGCCGGCTTCTGGAGCAGCTAACGCTAAGAGGATGGAGCCAAAGATCCCTGCAATGCTTGCTGGGGAGTTACGTTGTTGTGCTTCAATGCTGCGCGCTAAATGGCGCTGGGTAACGTGGGCAATTTCATGCGCCATTACTGAGGCCAGCTCACTTTCCGTTTCTGCATGCAAAAAGAGCCCAGTGTGCACACCGATATAGCCGCCAAAAAAGGCAAAGGCATTAATGTCGTTGCTGTTAACCAAAAAGAATTGAAACGGAGTACGAACGTTATCGGCATGCGCTACCAAGCGATAACCAAGATGATTCAGATATTCATTGAGCACTGGGTCGTTGTTAATGCCTCGCTGGCCGCGTAACGCCCGCATATAGGTATCGCCCAAGCGATTTTCCTGCTCGATGGTGAGGGTGGTGGCCGCCGCGGTGCCTAAGTTTGGCAAATTCTGGCTGTGGTATGGGGTATTACTGGCCGCCACCAAACCACTGCAGCTTGCGATAAGTAGAATCAGGAAAAAGCGATTTATAGTTTTCACATGGTTACTTCAAGTGTGCCATTTACCGGCGATAATAACAGGGATGCTGAGATGAGTGGCCAAGGGGACATCGTCGCTTGCCAACCTCAGCCTGTCGCATTAATGGTAATTACCCATCATGTTGTTCACGGCATAACCATACTTAGGGGGATTACTCGACATGAATTGCTCCTCAGTTTACCGTGTATAAAATCTGCTATACCAGAGGTTTAAGTTTTCTCTAGAGCAGGTGATAATGCGCCGCGGATCACAGGATGTGACAATGAAACCATTAGGGTTACCCTTAGCAACGATTGCGGATCCAGTGACTGTAGTGGATCTTCGTCATCTTCGTTGTCCTATGGCATTTGTGCAGGCCAAATTAGCGGTTGTTGAACGCCATCGACAACGGCCATTACAGCTGCTTTTATCAGACCATGGAACTCGACTGGATGTTCCGCAATGGTTAAATAAAAATAAAATTACATTTACGGTACTCGTGGATGATAGCAGTGGCATGCTGTTGCATATCCATGCCGATATTGAGGAAGAGCCTAGTTTTATATGTTGAAGTTTGCCCGTACTTGGTACCAAAACAAATTTTCAGATCCCCACGCAGTAACCCTTGCCTTTATTTTGCTTGGTGGTTTTGGGCTTATTTATTTTTATGGGCAGTTATTGATGCCCATATTAGTGGCAATTGTTCTGGCGTATATTTTGGATTGGCCAGTCACGCGATTAAGTGAGCTTGGCGTACCGCGCAGCATTGGTGCCAGTTTGGTCTTGGTGGCTTTTGCCATTGTGATGGTGATGGTGATACTGGGGTTATTACCCGCCATTTGGCAACAAGTGGTGAGTTTAGTAACCGATATGCCCAGCGCGATTGCTCAGGGACAAAAACTGTTACTTGAATTGCCCGATATGTACCCCGATTACATTGAACGGGTGCAGTTAGAGCGGTTAGTACAGTCGACAACAGAGGCCATGCTCGCTTATGGCCGTGAATTGCTCTCGCTCTCATTGTCGTCGTTGTTGGATTTGGTGGCCTTAATGGTCTACCTCATTGTAGTGCCGTTATTGCTGTTTTTCTTCTTAAAAGATAAAGCCGAACTGGCACAAAGTTTTGCTCGTTTTGCGCCAAATAACCGCCAACTCGCCAATGCTGTAGCCAGTGAAATGAACGTACAAATTGGCAATTACATTCGTGGCAAAGCCATTGAAATTGGCATCGTTGGCGTGGCGACATTTATCGGCTTTACCATCTTAGATGTGCGCTACGCTGCGTTATTGTCGGTATTGGTGGGTCTCTCAGTGTTAATTCCATACATTGGTGCCACTATTGTTACTATCCCTGTGGCGATAGTGGGCTTTTTCCAGTTTGGTATTTCCCCTGAGTTTGGTTATGTCATGATGCTTTATGGCGTGATTCAAATGCTCGATGGTAACGTTTTAGTACCTCTGCTCTTTTCTGAAGCCGTTAACCTGCACCCCGTGATGATCATTATCGCCGTATTGATTTTTGGTGGTTTGTGGGGCTTTTGGGGGGTCTTTTTTGCCATTCCTCTTGCTACCTTGGTCAAAGCCGTATTGAACGTGTGGCCAACAACGCTCGAAACCGCAGAACAAGAGTAACGGCGCTTTGTTTTAAGCGGTATAAGAAAATAAAAGCCCCCTCAACGGTAAATTGAGGGGGCTTTTTGGTGTCTTTATTTCTTGCCGCTGGGTTGCGTAAGTCGCGGTTTAGCCTTCGTCGTAGGGATAGACCAAGGCGGCATTCATGGTATAGCCGCTGCTGGTGTCATCAATGGTAAAGCTATTGGTAGTAATGGTGCCATTAACCCATACCGCATCCCAAACAATATCAATAGGGATCCCTTTGGGGTATTTCACATAAACAATTTGGTTGGTTGGCGGTGGTGGAACATGGATACAAGCACCAAAATAGGGTACTAACAAGAACTCGGTGACGTTGGTGCCATCGGTTTCCAGCGGCACAATAAAACCGGGTAACCGGATTTTTTGATTATTCAATGAAGCAACCACCTCCCCAAAAGGTTGGCGATAACTTTCAGGGTCCCAACTATCGCTGCCAAAAGGGTCATTCCCAAAGGGATCTAAGCCATGATTTGGCATCGGTGGCGGTAAATGCCGCTCCGCTTCAGGTTGCAACTCGGGCCAGTCTATCTCGCGATATTCTGAAGCATAAGCGGTGTTAATACTGCTAACGAACAGCATCAAATAGATGAACAGTTTCATAAAAGCTCCAAAGCGGTAATACGACCACCATGCGATAAGCAGCATATTGGTCGTGACCCTTTAAAGAAAACACTTACTCCTAAGTGCACGGCAAACCTCAATTACGAAGTGGCCGTGCACTGATTGAGCGTATCATAATCGTTGTGATAAACCGTCAGCCAACGTTGTGCGGTAGGCGCGCCATGCGGGTAATAAGGCAATGGTGGCCGCCGTGGCTAAAATTGCCCCTAGCATCAATGTTAATTGACCATCAGGCAGGTGAAGGCTGAGTTGCAAACCATAATGATGCAGCGCCCACGGTGCTGCTATCAGTAACAACAGTTGTGCCAATAATAAGCCGCCAAGGGTACCAATAATGGCCAGCAACATGGTTTCACACCAAAGTAAACCGAAAATGTGCCTTGGCCCCGCGCCGATAGCTCGTAAGACCGCCATTTCTCTGCGTCGTTCATTTAAAGAGGCCAGCATGGTTGTGACCATACCGGTTAAACCAATCAAGACAACGCAAATTGTGAGTAACTGTAAAGCCACCTCCGCTTGGCTGAGTAAGCGCCAAAGTTGTGCCAGTGCCATCCCCGGTAAGACGGCAGAAAGGGCTTCGGCTCGGTAGTTATTAATAAAGCGCTGAACCGATAATAATTGGAATTTACTGCTCAGCCCCACCAAGGCTGCGGAGATAGCGGTCGGCTCCAACGAATACTGGTTTAGCTGATCCACATCCACTTGCTGGGTTTGAACGCCGCCTTGCCAACCAATGTGAATGGCTTCAATGGCCGCTAATGAAACGTGCAGTGTGCGATCCACCGGAGTGCCGGTTGGCGCTAAGATCCCACTGACGGTAAAAGGCATATTGTCGTGATTAGAAAAGCTGACGCTTGAGCCCGTACCATGTGCCAGTACCAAGCTGTCGCCCAACTTATAATTCAGTTTAGCCGCAACTTCACTGCCTAAAACCACGTCAAAAAGCCCCGAAAACCATGCGCCTTGGCGCACAGATAAGGATTGTTGTTGGCCGTAACGGTAGTGGGTTAAATAGCCTTCAGTGGTGCCAAGTACACGATAACCACGATGAGAGTCTCCAAGCATCAGTGGCACCGTCCATTGTACGCCATTCAGCTGGTTGATGGCTTGGTAGCTGTGCCAGCTCATGTTGGCGGTTGGCTGGCCAAGGTGGAAGACTGAGTAAAGCAGCAAGTTAATATCGCCACTGCGCGCGCCCACCAGCAAATCAGTACTGGCTATCGTATTGGTAAAACTTTGTTTTGCTTGTTTGCGTACCAGTTCAACGGTTACGAACAACGCCACTGAGATAGCAATCATAAAAACCGTAAGCAGCACACTACTGCGACGGTTAAGTAAACTCTTCCACATTAAACGCCACATGAGATCACCTCGCTGCCTCGTTCAGTGGCACGTAATTGGTAACACTTATCCATTAAAGGGCGTAGGGCAGGATCATGGCTGATAAGCAATAAGGCCGAACCTTGTTGCTCGCATTGTTGCTGCAATAACGCCATAAAACGGTCGCGGTTATCAGGATCTAATGCTGAGGTGGGTTCATCGGCAAGAATTAATGCGGGTGAACCGAGCAAAGCACGGGCTGCAGCCACGCGTTGCTGTTGACCAACAGAGAGTTGATGAACCGGTTTTTGATAGTACTCATTGGGCAGTTCAAGCGAATCTAACAAGGCCATAGCCGCCTCTTGAGGCTGACTTATTTGGATGCGGCGTTGCTCAGCAAAGGTTAAGGGCAGAAGCACGTTATCCAGCACAGACAAAAATGGCAGCAAGTTAAATTGCTGAAATATAATGCCTAGATGTTCCGCTCGATGGCGATCTCGCTGGCGGCCATTGAGCGATTGCAGTTCCGTTCCTTGCAGTTGCACTTTACCTTGCTGAGGGTTAAGTACACCGGCAATGAGGTTCATCACCGTGGTTTTGCCGCTGCCCGAAGCCCCTTGTAGCATAACCTTTTCACCTGCCTTAATCGTTAATTCAGGCACTTGTAGGTGGTGATCAAGAGACCACTGGTAATGCAATTGATTGATCGCAAGAACTGCCACGGGGATCACCACGCTACATTGGCTTCGGTTGGCACTAGTACGGTTCCAGAATTCACGTTTTCCAAGAGCAATTGCGTGTTGAGCTGCTCAATACGAGGAAAATGTAAGAAAATATCGGTTACAAGGCCGTCTACGTTCGCAACGTCATCGCACTCAAACAGCCAGTTTGCTTGCACATCCATATGGCCGTTGAAGTTAGGATCTTCCAGCGCTTCTGGCTTTAACACTTCCACCGAAAGCGGTTGGCAGATAGCCTCGCCTTTGAATTTGAAGAAGCGATGGCCACCCACCAATTGTTTGAATGTACGTTCAACCAACGCGCGTTCTTGTTCCGTTTTAGGCGTGTACTCAAAGCCCCATAAGCTGTCAGCAGGGATCTGCATAGTCACCATCAGTTGTTGCTGATCTTGCATAATAGCCAAGTCACCCACGCCGTGTTGATGAGCGCCGTGTTGATGTTCAATGCCCTGATTGTCATGGTCATGGTCATGGTGGCTGCTGC
>JAWXTX010000037.1:0-20810 GCA_044433165.1 Ferrimonas sp.
AAAGGCGCCTTGGCGTACGGTTGCTGGCGGCACGACGCGCATACCTTCTGCACGGAAACGAGCATCATCATAGCCGGCAAATTTTAATGGCACTTTATCAAAGTATTTGGTTTCAGCCCCATCGATAACTTGGTTGTCAAATAAACGGAATGATAAAAGTACGGCTTTTTTTAGCCACTCGTTAACAACCCATTCGCCGTTGATTTTTTCAGCAACGCGCGCACTGCCATTATCCAGCATTGCCAATACGCGTTTAACGTCTTCAACCAGTTGAGCAGGGGCGTTTGCAGGGATCAATTCTGCGCGATCTTCAAACGCAGCTTCAATGCGTTGTTGTAGTGCCATCATCTTTTTTCGGGCTCCATTGATAGGTCAGTTTGTTCGATTATTGTTTTTTTTCGATATTTAGGCCAGCTTCGAATGCGTGAAGCGTGGCGTTGGTGCCACTCTAATTATTTTTTCGAATGGATTCACTTTCAGCTTCTTGTGTTAAAGTCGCGATTAAGTGGCTGCGTAATTGTTGTTGTTGGGCTTCGCTCAGTGGCTGACCTTGCAGATCGATAAGCTGAAAGATGTCTTCGGCTTTTTCACCAATTGTGGTGATTTTCGCCGCTTTGACCACCACGTTACATTGCTCGAAAATAAGCCCAACTTGTGCCAATAAACCGGGTCTATCAAGCGTGATTAATTCCATTAAACTGCCGCTTCGGCCTTTGTTCGGTAAGAAGGTTACCCGTGTTTGTACTTGAAATGAGCGCAAAATACGCGGTAATTGGCGCACGCTCTGAGGTGGCATGTGATTTTCAGATAAGGCCTGTAATAGGCTTTTGCGGATACTGGCTATCCGAGATGGGCTTTGTACTGGCGTACCATCCAGCTCTAAAATGATGAAGCTATCTAGCGCGAACCCATCTTCAGTGGTAAAAATTTGGGCATCATGTACTTGCACCCGCTTACCATCGAGTACGGCCATAATGCGAGTAAATAGTCCTTGAGCATCCAGTGTATGGACGAATAACTCGGTGCCCCCTCGATTCGGAGATAGGATCAATTCGACTACGGAGCCGTGCCCCTCTTGCTGTAATAAGTGTTCACTGTGGTGTTGAATTTGTTGCAGGCTAAAGCGTAAAAAATAATCGGCGCGAAAGCGTTGCCAGAGCGCATTTATTTGCGCGTCAGGATAACCTTGTTGCTGAAGCTGTTTGCGTACCTTTGCTTGGTGCTCTCGGATCCGAGCTCGGCTGTCTACCGGTAAGGCCATGCCTGCGTTCAAGCGCTCGCGAGTGGCATGGTATAACTCGCGCAGTAGCGAGCCTTTCCAGTTATTCCAAAGTTGGTCATTGGTGGCACAAATATCAGCGACCGTTAAGCAATATAAATAGGCCAGATGATTTTGGTCTTTTACTTGCTGAGCAAAAGTTTCAATCACATCAGGATCACTTAAATCACGACGTTGGGCTGTCACTGACATGATTAAATGGTGCTGAACTAACCACGCAACCAAACGGCCATCGTGCTCATTAAGTTCATGTTGATGGCAAAATCGGCGGGCTTCTTCTGCGCCGATATCACTATGATCGCCACCGCGGCCTTTGCCGATATCATGGAAAATGGCCGCTAAAACCAATAAGCCTTTTTTGGGTAGTTGTTCAATTAGCACGCTGCCAAGTGGGAAGATGGACTTGTGGTTAGGATCGGAGAATCGCTCAATAAATTGCAGTAATCGATGGGTGTGTTCATCGACGGTGTACGCGTGAAATAAATCAAACTGCATTTGTCCCGTAATGTGCTGCCAAGGGGCTAAATAAGCGCCCATAATCCCATAACGATGCATCAGTGAGAGGGCTTTGATGCCATCACTATGACGCAGTAACTGCATGAATAATTTTCGATTTTCGCTTTCTTCTGCTAATGGCTGTTTGATGCGCCGGCGTGCATTGCGTAATAATCGTAAAGTTGAGGCGGAAACGGTTTCAATGCTCGGGTTTTGCGCCAGTGCCACGAATAAACGCATGATGGCTTGTGGTTGTTCGAAGACTTGGTTATCGCGCGCTTCAATATAGTGGCCGCGCTGCACGAATAGGGGGGAAATTGGCACGGCTTGGGGTAATACTTGCCCGCTGAGTGTTTGTTTAAATAACAGCAGCAGCATTTGATTTAATTCTCGAACGGCTCGTGCAGTGCGATAAAAGCGCTTCATCAAATGCTCGATGGCTGATAATTGATGGCCATCGTTGAAACCCATTAATTCCGCTACCTCCCTTTGATAGTCAAATAGTAGGCGGTCTTCTGCGCGTTTGGCAACTTGATGCAAGGCAAACCGTAAACGCCACAAAAACTCGCGGCAATCGCTCAATTCCTCGAGCTCTTCTGGTGTTAGGTAGCCGTGATTTACTAATTCGGCTAGGCAGGTGGCGTGAAAATGGCGCAGCGCGACCCAAGTTACTGTTTGGATGTCTCGCAGCCCACCGGGAGCGGATTTTAAATTAGGCTCTAAGTCAAAAGGGGTGGCTTTGGCGTGCCGATTTTTTTGCTCTTCGAATTTAGCGTGAAAGAACGCATCCGATGGCCAAAATTGGGGATCTTTTAACGCATCGGTTAATGCCTGATATAAGGCCGGTGCTCCGCACAGTTGGCGAGATTCCAGTAGATTGGTGGCAATGGTCACGTCGTTACTGGCTTGCTGCAGCGTTTCAGGCACCGAGCGTACGCTGTGACCGATGGTGAGTTTGGCATCCCACAATGCAGTAATAAATTGGCTTAATCCCTGCTCTTGTTCTGGTGACAGCGCTGGGGCGGTTAATATCAGCAGATCAATGTCTGAGCTTGGATGCAATTCACCACGGCCATACCCACCCACTGCGACCAGTGCTAAAGGGAAACGGTGCAGTCCGTGCTGAAGCCACAGCGCCTGTAAAAAGGCATCAACCAAACAGGCGCGCTCCGCTAAGAGTACACCAATGGCTTCGCCCGCTTTAAATTGTTGCAGTTGTTGTTGATTAAACGCTTGCTGTCGCTGACGAAAATCGGTGATCAATTGCGAATGTGCCATCCCTAGATCCTATTGCGATTGAAAAGACGAAGCCCAATGGGTGAAGATTTATTGTGGCTTAGTCGTGGCTGATAACGCGCGGCAATAACGGCGCTTCTTCTTCGCGCCAAGTCAGTACTTCACAGCCGCTTTCGGTAACCAATAATGTGTGCTCATATTGCGCTGAGGGTTGGCCATCTTTGGTTGTGGCAGTCCAGCCATCTTTTTTACTTACCTTACAACGGTAATCGCCGCCGTTAATCATGGGCTCAACGGTAAAAATCATGCCGGCAATCAGTTTTAACTTCGCTTTATTGCGATAGTGCACGATTTGCGGCTCTTCATGGAAACCTTCCCCGATTCCGTGGCCACAAAAATCGCGCACGACAGAAAACCCTTCACGATCCGCGATTGGGTGAATGGCTGCTCCAATTTCAGATAAGCAGGCGCCAGGTTTAATGGTTTGAATGGCTGCATAAAGTGCTTCTTGTGTGGTTTCAACCAGCTTTTTATTGCGCGGAGTGGTTTGGCCAACAATAAACATTTTGGAAGTGTCGCCATGATAACCGTCTTTAATTACGGTGATATCGATGTTAACAATATCGCCTTCTTTGAGCTTTTTATGGCTTGGGATCCCATGGCAAACCACCTCGTTTACTGAGATGCAGGTGGATTTAGGAAAACCATGGTAGTTCAGCGGCGCGGGAATAGCGCCTTGCACCTTAGTAATGTGATCGTGACAGATTTGATTGAGCGTTTCGGTGGTGACTCCTTTTTGCACATGAGGAGCTATCATCTCCAGTACTTCCGCAGCCAACCGACCTGCGATCCGCATTTTTTCGATCTGTTCCTGATTCTTGATGACGATACTCATTAGGCTACTCTTTTACTCTGATGTTGCGCTGTCATTTTGTAGTCAACAGATTGAGCTTAGTGGGCGATTGTGGTATGTTCCGCGCCGACTGTCTGCTCTGCTGTGTTGGGGTGCGATTGCAACCGTGACTACTGGGCGATTTAGGCGGTCATTATATCGTTAAATTCATTTTATAAACCACACACGTACTGACACATGATTCGGGGTGCCCCAAGCGCGTTTTAATCAGCGCAGCTGCCATGGGTCGAATTATGGAGTATGTGGAGGCTTAACCCCATTAGAGGTATATCATGGCTACTGTTTCCATGCGCGACATGCTGAAAGCTGGTGTTCACTTCGGTCACCAAACCCGTTACTGGAACCCAAAGATGAAGCCATTCATCTTCGGTGCTCGTAACAAGGTTCACATCATCAACTTGGAGCACACTGTTCCAATGATGAACGAAGCTCTGGCTTTCATCGAAAACGTTGCATCTAAAAACGGTAAAGTTCTGTTCGTTGGTACCAAGCGTGCTGCGGGTACTGCGGTTCGCGAAGCGGCTCAATCTTGTGGCCAGTTCTTCGTAGACAACCGTTGGTTAGGCGGTATGCTGACTAACTGGAAAACCGTTCGTCAGTCCATCAAGCGTCTGAAAGAGCTGGAAGCACAAGCTGCTGACGGTACTTTTGACAAGCTGACCAAAAAAGAAGCTCTGATGCGTACCCGTGAAATGGCCAAACTGGACAAATCACTGGGCGGTATCAAAGACATGGGCGGCCTGCCAGACGTAATGTTCGTGATCGGTGCTGACCACGAGCACATCGCAATCAAAGAAGCGAACAACCTGGGTATCCCAGTTGTTGCTATCGTTGATACTAACACCAACCCAGAAGGTGTTAACTACATCGTTCCTGGTAACGATGATGCGATCCGTGCAATTCAACTGTACACCGGTGCTGTGGCTCAAGCTGTGAAAGACGGCCGTAACCAAGACGTTGTTGTACAAGCTGAAAACGGTTTCGTAGAAGCTGAATAAGTTGACGGAAGGTCATACCCTTCCCTCAAGTGACCAAGTTTTTTTTGGTTGAACGGGGGCCTTAGGGCCCCTGTTTTTTAAATTCAAGACGTCAGTCTAGAGGAATATGACAATGGCAGTTACTGCTGCTCTGGTAAAAGAGCTTCGCGAGCGCACTGGCGCTGGCATGATGGATTGTAAAAAAGCCCTGGTTGAAGCCAACGGTGACATCGAACAGGCCATCGAAGACATGCGTAAGTCTGGTTTGGCTAAAGCGGCTAAAAAAGCCGGCCGTGTTGCTGCTGAAGGTGTGATCATCATCAAGCAAAATGCAGGCGTTGCCGCCATGGTTGAAGTGAACTGTGAGACCGACTTCGTTGCTATGGATGCGTCGTTCCAAGCGCTGGCAAACGGCGTTGCGGATATCGCATTAGCGGGCAAGATCTCTGACGTTGAAGCACTGCGTGCTGCACCTATGAACGATTCTGACGTAGAAACCGTTCGTGCAGAGCTGGTAGCTAAAATCGGTGAAAACATGGCAGTACGTCGTGTAGAAATCATCGAAGGCAACAACCTGGGTGCATACATCCACGGTCGTAAAATCGGCGTAGTTGCGGTACTGAACGGCGGCGACGAAGAACTGGCAAAAGACATTGCAATGCATGTTGCTGCTTGTTCTCCACAGTTCGTGAAGCCAGAAGACGTTTCTGCTGAAGTGGTTGCTAAAGAGCGTGAAATCCAGGTTGAACTGGCGATTAACTCTGGCAAGCCTAAAGAAATTGCAGAGAAAATGGTTGAAGGCCGCATGCGTAAGTTCACCGGTGAGATCTCTCTGACTGGTCAAAGCTTCGTAAAAGATCCTTCTAAAACCGTTGCTGATTTGCTGAAAGAAAAAGGGGCTGACGTAGTTACCTTTATTCGTTTGGAAGTTGGCGAAGGCATCGAGCGCGAAGAAACTGACTTTGCTGCCGAAGTTGCTGCCCAAGTAGCTGCTGCCTCTAAGCAGTAATTGCTGGCCGTTTTGTGATATTCAGACCGCAGTAACACGCTGCGGTCTTTTAGCATCTAGCATCAGGAAGAACATATGAGCTCCAACCCTAAACCTGCCTACCGTCGAATTCTGTTAAAGCTAAGTGGTGAAGCCCTAATGGGCGAAGAAGGCTTTGGTATTGACCCTAAAGTACTTGATCGTATGGCGCTTGAGATCAAAGAGTTAGTTGAACTTGGCGTGCAAGTTGGTTTGGTGATTGGCGGTGGCAACCTATTTCGTGGTGAAGGCTTGGCAAAAGCGGGAATGAACCGCGTGGTGGGCGACCACATGGGCATGCTAGCGACCGTAATGAATGGTTTGGCGATGCGTGATGCCTTGCACCGTGCCTATGTGAACGCTCGGTTAATGTCGGCGATTCCTTTAAATGGGGTTTGCGACAATTACCAATGGGCTGAAGCGATAAGCTTGCTCAAATCGGGCCGTGTGGTGATTTTCTCTGCTGGAACCGGTAACCCGTTCTTTACTACGGATTCCGCCGCGTGTTTGCGTGGTATTGAGATTGAAGCGGATGTGGTGTTAAAAGCCACTAAAGTGGATGGGGTTTACACCGATGATCCAGTGAAAAACCCAGATGCCGTGAAGTATGATAAGCTCAGTTACAATGAGGTTCTGGATAAAGAGCTGAAAGTGATGGATTTGTCAGCATTTACTTTGGCTCGTGACCATAATCTGCCAATTCAAGTCTTCAACATGAATGAAGCCGGTGCGTTGCGTCGAGTCGTGATGGGTGAAGCCATCGGTACTTTGATCAACTGAACTGTCTGAGTGAATTAATAGGAAGTTTCCCGTGATTGATGAAATCAAACAAGATGCGCAAGAGCGCATGGCGAAAAGCGTAGAAGCCACTCGCAACCAATTTTCCAAAATCCGTACTGGCCGAGCGCACCCAAGCTTGTTAAACGGCATTAGTGTATCTTATTACGGCGCTGCTACTCCGTTAAATCAGGTAGGGAACGTAACCACCGAAGACGCTCGTACTCTAGCGGTAACCGTTTTTGATCGTTCGATGATTCAAGCAGTAGAAAAAGCCATTATGGCTTCTGACTTAGGTCTAAACCCATCTTCTGCTGGTACCATTATCCGGATTCCACTGCCGCCATTAACGGAAGAGCGTCGTCGCGATTTGGTGAAAGTGGTTCGTGGTGAAGCGGAAGCCGGTCGTGTTGCTATCCGTAATATTCGCCGCGATGCCAATGCTGACATCAAAAGTTTAGAGAAAGAGAAAGAAGTCTCTGAAGATGATGCGCGCCGTGGCGAAGATGAGATCCAAAAAATCACTGATAAATTTGTGAAAGAGATCGAAGTTATTCTTGCGGATAAAGAAAAAGAATTGATGGAAGTCTAAGCAAACGCTTGAACTTTACTATAAAAAACGCCGTGTAGGGTTATACTGCACGGCGTTTCTTTTTTATTTCATCTGATTTTGGAATTGCTTGTCTATGCCCGCACCATCTAATCCCGATGTCGCCATCCCCCGTCATATCGCCATTATCATGGATGGCAACGGTCGTTGGGCAGAAGCACAAAATAAACCACGAGTTATTGGCCATCGCGCCGGCGTTAAAACCGTGCGTGAAATCACCCGTTATTGCCGTGAACATCAGGTTGAATCGTTAACCTTGTTTGCATTTTCAAGTGAAAATTGGTCTCGCCCTGAGCGAGAAGTTACCTTGTTAATGAGACTGTTTATGGTGGTTTTGCGCAAAGAACTGAAAGATTTAGCTAGTAATAATGTGCGCCTCTCTATTGTTGGAGACATCAGCGCGTTCCCCTCTAAGTTGCAACAGCAAATTGCCAATGCCGAAGCGAAAACAGCGCATTGTGATGGGCTGCGGCTCAATATTGCAGCCAATTATGGCGGCCGCTGGGATATGGCTCATGCTACTCACCGTGTTTGCCAATTAGTGCAACAGGGCGAGATAGAAGTGGATGAGGTGAACGAAGCTACCTTACAACGCTTTATGGCATTAGCTGATCAGCCCGAAGTGGATTTATTGATCCGAACCGGTGGTGAGCAGCGGATCAGTAACTTTCTTCTGTGGCAATGCGCATACGCTGAGCTGTATTTTTCACCAACGCTTTGGCCTGATTTCGCGGATGCGGATATGGACGCGGCTTTAGCCTCTTTTGGCTGCCGCCAACGTCGCTTTGGTTTAACCGGCGCTCAAGTGACCGAAAAACTATAATGGCAATGGCTCTGAGAGCCTTATCTAACTAATAAAATCGAGGTTTTTTTGCTTAAGCAACGAGTGTTAACCGCATTAGTCTTATTGCCCTTGGCATTAGCGGTGATTTTTGCCTTACCTTTGCAAGGCTTTGCGCTGGTATTAGCGGTTGTGTTCGCCTTAGCGGGGCGAGAGTTTGGTGCGTTAATTGCGCCACAACGTGCCAATATTAAAATCATGGCTGGCTTGGTAACCATTGCCATACTGGCACTCGTTTGGGCGCTGGTGCCGATGTCACAGGTATGGCAGGGTGGCGAGCTGCATCCGCTCTATCTGTCGCTGATCTACGCGGGTACGCTCTGGTGGTTGGTTGCGTTAGGGTTAGTGCTGAGCTTCCCGCTCAGTGCCTTATTCTGGCAAAGGAAGCCGTTACTCAAATCACTGTTTGGTTTGTTTACCTTACTGCCCGCTTTTTGCGCCATGGTCGCTCTGAAAAGCTGGCCCGGTTCACTCGATGGCGCCTGGCTGATTTTAGCCGTATTACTGCTGGTTTGGGGGGCTGACACCGGTGCCTACTTCATTGGTAAACGCTTTGGTAAAAAGAAACTGATCCCTAAAGTAAGCCCAGCCAAAACGCGAGAGGGGCTGTTTGGTGGCATGTTCGTGTGCGCTTTATTGTGCGTAGTTGCATGGCAGTTTGTGCCAAATATCAGCCTATTTGAAGCGATCATACTTGGCATGGTTACCGCCTTTGTTTCTGCCCTAGGTGATTTAACCGAAAGCATGTTTAAACGCGCTGCAAACATCAAAGATAGCGGCCGTTTATTGCCTGGTCACGGTGGTGTGCTAGATCGCATCGATAGCGTGACTGCGGCTATGCCAGTCTTTACCACCTTATTACTGTTGTTTGGATTAAATTGATGCAAAGCTTGGCCATTTTTGGAGCAACTGGCTCTATTGGCAGTTCGACGCTGGATGTGGCTCGGCGCCACCAAGAACGTTATCGAGTGGCGGCCTTAACCGCCCACAGCAACGCTGAAAAGATGGCAGAGTTGTGCTTGGAGTTTCAACCCGATATAGCGGTTATGGTTGTGCCAGAAGCAGCGCAAACCCTGCAACGTTTATTGGCTGGCAAAGTTGCAACGGAAGTCTTGGCTGGAGAAGCGGCGCTGGTTGATGTGGCTAAACTGCCGCAAATTGATACGGTCATGGCTGCGATTGTTGGTGCGGCTGGGTTAGCTTCTACTATGGCAGCAGTGCAACAAGGTAAGCGCATTTTATTGGCCAACAAAGAAGCGTTAGTGGTATCTGGCCGATTATTTATGGATAAAGTGGCACAAAGTGGTGCGCAGTTGCTGCCTGTTGATAGTGAACATAACGCTATTTTTCAAAGCTTACCTACGGCCGTTCAGCAAACATTAGGCCATTGCGATTTGCATCAGCATGGAATAGCCCATCTTTTGTTAACCGGTTCTGGTGGCCCGTTTCGCACTACACCTTTGGCGCAGTTTAGCCAAATCACTCCCGAACAAGCATGTGCCCATCCGAACTGGAGTATGGGGCGTAAAATATCAGTAGACTCAGCCACGATGATGAATAAGGGGCTTGAATACATTGAAGCACGCTGGTTATTTAATGCGAGCCCCGAGCAAATTCAAGTAGTTATCCATCCTCAAAGTGTTATTCACTCGATGGTGCAATACCTTGATGGCTCGGTACTCGCGCAATTAGGGCAGCCAGACATGCGTACGCCGATTGCCCACAGCTTAGCCTTCCCCGAACGAATTGATGCGGGTGTGGAACCATTGGATTTTTTCAAAGTCGGAGCATTAACCTTTGAAGCCCCAGATGACAATCGCTATCCCTGTTTGCGATTGGCCATTGAGGCTTGCCAACAAGGGCAAGAGGCAACAACGGCACTCAATGCAGCCAATGAACAGGCTGTGGCGGCGTTTTTGAACCGGCAAATCCGTTTCGATGACATTGCTCGTGTGAATCGTTATTGTTTAGAGCGCGTGGATTTATCTACTCAACACAGTTTAGAGGGGCTTGCTCAGTTGGACTTAACCAGTCGTCGCTTAGCGGCAGAATGGATTAAACGAGGGCACTAATGCTGGAATTTCTTTGGAATACCGCCGCGTTTATTATCGCAATTGGCTTACTGATCAGTATTCATGAATTTGGCCACTTTTACGTTGCACGTCGGTGCGGTGTGAAAGTAGAGCGCTTCGCCATTGGTTTTGGTAAACCGTTATGGCGCCGCGTTGGGGCTGATGGCACTGAATATGTGATAGCGATGATCCCTCTCGGTGGCTACGTGAAAATGCTGGATGGGCGTGTGGCAGACGTTCCTGCTGAATTACACCACCAAGCATTTGACCGCAAACCCGTTGGCCAACGTATGGCGATTGTGGCCGCAGGTCCATTAGCCAACTTTGGCTTGGCCATTGCTTTGTGGTTTGTGCAATTTTTGCTGGGGGTGCCATCGGTTAAACCGGTATTGAGCGAGAGCACTCAAGGCTCCATTGCCGCTACCGCACAATTACCCAGTCAAGGCATTATTACCGCCGTTGGCAGTAAAAGTGTGTCGGATTGGGAGAGCTTAAACGTTGCTTTAGCCAGTGAAATTGGCGCGAGACAAATTGTGTTAGCGGTTGAGCATCAAAACCAGAACCGCACTTATACGCTGGATACGCAAAACTGGCACATTAGCCCAGATAAAGAAGCCTTGACGACCAGCTTAGGCATTAATCTTTGGATGCCTGAAATTCTACCCGTATTAGGGTATGTGGACGAACAAGGTGCCGCTTATGCTGCGGGAATGCGGCAAGGCGATCGCATCATTGCGATTAATGGCATTGATGATCCGAGTTGGGCGCAGATAGTGGCGCAGATCAGCAGTCATGCCGATTTGGCGTTGCCCTTGATGGTAGAGCGTGATGGCGCTACCTTAGCGCTAACGGTGATCCCTCGAGGTATCATTGAGCAAGGGCAACTTTCTGGCCGTATCGGCGTGGCTCCCACCCGTGAGTCGTGGCCTGAGGCGTATAAAGTTACTCAGCAATTTGGCTTGTTTGGAGCATTTACCAAAGCGGTGGAACAAACGTGGGATTTTTCGGTCTTAACGTTAAGCACCTTCGGCAAGTTGTTTACTGGTGATCTTGGCCTAGACAACCTTGGCGGCCCCATTGCCATTGCTCAGGGAGCAGGTAACAGTGCTGGTGTTGGACTGGTGTATTTCATTGGTTTTCTGGCAGTATTGTCGGTTAACTTAGGAATTATTAATCTATTTCCATTGCCAGTGCTTGATGGCGGGCACTTACTTTATTACTTTATAGAACTTTGCACTGGAAAGCCGGTACCTGAAAAGGTACAAGAAGTTGGCTTCCGAATCGGCTCGGCGCTGCTGTTGTTATTGATGACCTTTGCCATTTTTAATGATGTCGCCCGACTATAGGGACTTGGGAATAATAAGAATATCGCGTCTATGAGATTGAATAATATCATGGCGTCGATGCTGTTGATTGGCGCTACATTAAGTGGCACAAGCCAGGCAGCCAGCTTCGAGCCGTTTGTCATTGAAGACATTAAAATCGAAGGTTTACAGCGTGTCGCACTGGGTGCCGCGTTGCTGAATTTCCCCATTAAGGTCGGCGATCAATTGGATGCGGTTGCGTTGCAACGAGCAATCAAAGGGTTATATCGCTCTTCAAACTTTGAAGATGTGCGAGTGATCCGCGATGGTGGCACCCTGATCGTGACCGTTCGTGAACGGCCAACCATTGCTGCGGTAAGCTTAGATGGCAATAAAGACATCAAAGATGAGCAGCTGCAAGGCAGCCTAGAAGCCTCAGGCATTCGGGTTGGTGAAGCGTTGGATCGCACTGTATTGGCTGAAATTGAAAACGGCCTGCAAGACTTTTATTACAGCGTGGGTAAATACAACGCCAAAGTCACCGCTCAAATCATTAATTTGCCGCGTAACCGCGTTGAGTTAAAGCTGAACTTCGAAGAGGGCGCGGCGGCTGAGATCATGCAGATCAACATTATCGGCAACAAGGTGTTTGCTGATCATGAACTGATTTCGCAGTTGCAGCTGACCGATTATGTGGCATGGTGGGATCTCTTTGGCCAGCGTCGTTATCAAAAGCAGCAGCTTGAGGGTGACTTAGAAACCCTAACCTCTTTTTACAAAGATCGCGGCTATTTGAAATTTAAGATCGAATCGACTCAAATTTCGATGACCCCAGATAAAAAGGGACTGTACGTTACAATTAACGTAGATGAAGGCGAACAATACCATGTTGGTGACGTGAAGCTGACCGGTGAGTTGCTGGATAAACGCGAGATCTTAGAGCAATTGGTGCCAATTAAAGACGGTGAGCTTTACAACGCCGCTGAAGTGACCTTTACCGAAGAGCTTATCAGCAAGTTTCTCGGTCGTTTTGGTTATGCTTATCCTACCGTTCGTACTTTCCCTGAAATTGATGACCAAACCAAACAGGTTACGCTGAACATTAATGTTGAGCCCGGTAATCGAGTTTATGTGCGAAACATCAATTTTACGGGCAATAACGTTACCAAAGATGAGGTGTTACGCCGTGAAATGCGGCAGATGGAAGGGGCTTGGCTCAGCAGCCGTAATGTGGAGTTATCCAAGTCTCGCTTAAACCGCCTTGGGTTCTTTGAAACGGTTGAAACCACCACCACACCAGTACCGGGGACCAGTGATCAAGTTGATGTTGCTGTTAAAGTAAAAGAGCAGCCTTCAGGCTCCTTTAACTTTGGGGTTGGTTTTGGTACCGAAAGTGGTATCAGCTTGCAGATGGGCTTGTCACAAAGCAACTTTATGGGTACCGGTGACAGTGTTGGTATTAGCCTTAATACCACCGATTATTCTAAAAGTGTGGATCTTTCTTACACCAACCCTTACTTCACCCGTTATGGCGTAAGTGGCGGAGTGAATGTATTTTGGTCGTCTTTTGATGCTGATGAGTATTACTTAGAAGCGTATAAAAATGACACCTATGGCATCAGCTTCAATACCTCATGGCCGGTTAATGAATATAATCGTTTGGGCTTGGGTATTGGTTATCGACACAATGAACTATCGCAAACTTCGCCATATCAGCAAGTGCTGCAGTTCCGCTCTATCTACGATAAATTAGACGATCCAAACGCCAGCTTAGAGTTTGATAACTTTGAGTTAACCGGTTATTGGAGTCGCAGTACCTTAAACCGTGGTCAATTCCCAACGGCAGGTAGCAGTCAGCGTTTGAGCGGCGAAATGACCACACCGGGTAGTGGCACCGAATATTTCAAACTGAGTTTTGATAATTCGTACTACCTGCCGTTAACTCGAAGCCATCGTTGGGTTTTCCTTGCTCGTGGCAAACTGGGCTACGGCAACGGTTATGGCACCTATAACGGAAACGAGCAGTTGCTGCCGTTTTGGAAAAACTTCTATGCTGGTGGTAGTACCATCTTACGTGGTTTTGAAACCAACTCAGTGGGACCACGGGCGTTTTACTTAACGGGTAGTGGTAGCTCTTGTTTACCCGATGCGTCTGGTTTTGGCTGTGCTGGCTATTATGGCGATTCAAATAGCATCAGTGTGGATTCCGGCAGTTCTGTTGGTGGTAACGCGATTGCCACATTGAGTTTTGAATTGATTGTACCGACGCCATTTTTGGATGAAGGCTACAGCAATAGCGTGCGTACCTCGCTCTTTGTGGACGCGGGTAACGTATGGGATACGGAATTTAATCTTGATAGCTACCGCAATTTGTCGCTGAGCGAATTTGAGAAAATTGAAGACTATGCTGATCCTACGCGCATCCGTGCTTCAGCAGGTGTCTCGTTGCAGTGGTTGTCACCAATGGGCCCAATGGTGTTCAGCTTAGCGCGGCCATTGAAAAAGCAAGCCGGTGATCGGACAGAAGTGTTCTCATTCAACATTGGTCGTACTTTCTAAGTTTTATTTTGCCGCTCAGGGGGAGCAGCCACTGAGCGGAATAAATTGGATTATTCGGAGAAATAACATGAAAAAAGTAATCGCAAGCTTAACCGTAATGATTGCCATGATGGCACCTGTTGCAGCTCAGGCTGCCCAAAAAATTGGGGTTGTAAATATGCAAGCGTTGATTGCGCAGCACCCTAAGGCAGAAGGGCTGCAGCAACGCATCCAAGACAGCTTTGCCGAGCGTATTGCTGCCATTCAAAAGCTGGAAGAAACCGGCCAAGCGCAAGTGAGCAAATTGCAAAAAGATGGCGCAATGATGAGCGCAGAGCAACGAACTAAAATTGAGCGCGAGCTTAAATCTTTGGAGTCTGAAATCAACCTGAAAGGCCGTGCTTTACAAGAAGACATGCAGTTACGCAGCCAAGAAGAGCAGCGTGTTATCTTGATGGACATCGGTAATGCCATTGAGCGCATCGCGAAAAAAGATGGTTACGATATGGTGCTTGAAGCGCGCAGTGTGCTCTGGGCAACAGACAACTACAATATTTCAGAGCAAGTTCTAAAAGCCGTTCAAACAGGCAAATAAGCGATGACTCAATATACCTTAGCGCAATTAGCCAGCGCTTTGGGTGCCCGCCTTCAGGGCAACAGCGACACCCTCATTGAGGGTGTCGCTACGTTAGAAGGTGCCCAAGCAGGCCAGATCACATTTTTATCCAATTCCAAGTACCGTTCACAACTTGCGTCAACGCAAGCTGCCGCCGTGCTGCTCAGCGAATCCGATGCAGAACATTACCAAGGTAATGCCTTAGTCATGGATGACCCTTATGTGGGTTTTGCACGCGTAGCACAGTTACTGGATACCACTCCAGCAGCTGCTAGTGGCATTCACCCCAGTGCGGTGATCCACGAAACGGCTCAAATTGGCGAAGATGTTAGCATTGGCGCCAACGCCGTGATTGAGGCGAACGCTGTATTAGGCCAAGGTGTTCAGGTTGGGGCCGGTTCGGTGGTAGGGCAAGCTTGCTATGTTGGTGCAAACAGTAAGCTATGGGCCAATGTAACGCTCTACCATCAAGTGGTATTGGGTGAAAACTGCATTATCCACGCCGGTTGCGTCATCGGCTCTGATGGTTTCGGTTACGCGAACGAAAAGGGCAATTGGATTAAAATTCCTCAGACTGGCCGCGTAATTATTGGTGATGATGTTGAGATTGGGGCCAATACCTGTATTGATCGTGGCGCTATTAATGACACCATTATTGAGCAAGGCTGCATCATTGATAACTTAGTGCAAATTGCCCACAACGATGTCATCGGTGCTCATACCGCTATTGCTGGAGCCACCGTGCTTGCGGGCAGTACCACTATTGGCCACCACTGCATTATTGGTGGTAACAGCGCTATTGCTGGCCATATTGAGATCGCACCGGGTACCCATATTAATGGCATGTCCGGTGTGACGGGCAGTATTTCTGAACCGGGGTTATACGGTTCAACCCCGCCGCTGCAGGAAGCAAAAAGCTGGCGTAAAAACAGCGTGCGCATACGTCAATTGGATGATATGTATCGCCGCCTTCGTGCCTTAGAGAAACAACTCGCTGAGCGCGACGAAGCTGAGTAATTTCATCCGTTTGAGGAAACTGTAGTGTCCGAGTCTGTTAATTCCATGGACGTGAATGCCATTTTGGAATATTTACCCCATCGTCATCCATTTATGTTGGTCGATCGGGTTTTGGACTATACGCCGGGTGAGCGTTTAACTGCCCGCAAAAATGTGTCCTATAACGAACCCTTTTTCCCAGGCCATTTTCAGCAACAGCCGATTATGCCCGGGGTATTGATTTTGGAAGCGCTTGCGCAAGCGTCGGCCATTTTGGCCTTTAAAACCCATGGCCGCCAAGAAAACTGCTTGTACCTCTTTGCTGGGATAGACAACGCCCGCTTTAAACGTCAAGTGATCCCCGGTGATACCCTAACGTTGGAAGTGGAAGCCATTAAAGAGCGTCGTGGTATTGGCTTTTACCGCTGTACTGCGTGGGTGGATGGTGAGATTGCCTGTAGCGCCGATTTAATGTGCGCGAAACGAGAGATTTAATTGTGATCAGCGAGCATGCCGTAGTACACCCTGATGCGAAAATTGGCGCCAACGTTGAAATCGGCCCATTTTGCTATATTGGTCCAGAAGTTGAAATTGGTGATAATTGCTGGTTGAGCAGCCATGTTGTGATAAAAGGCCCAGCCAAAATTGGTCAAGGCAATAAGTTTTACCAATTTTGTTCTATAGGTGAAGAGTGTCAAGACAAAAAATACCGTGGTGAACGCACATGGGTGGTGATTGGCGATAACAACATTTTCCGCGAATGCTGCACCGTACACCGAGGCACCACTCAGGATAACAGCTTAACGCAAATCGGCTCGAACAACTTGTTTATGGCCTACACTCACGTCGCACACGATTGCATGGTGGGTAACAATGTTATTTTGGCGAATAATGCTTCCATTGCCGGCCACGTCAAAGTTGACGACTGGGCCATTTTAGGTGGTATGACTGGGGTGCATCAATTTGTACACATTGGTGCCCATGCCTTTACTGCCGGTTGTTCTTTGGTCTTACAAGACGTACCGCCTTATGTAATGGCCTCTGGCCAAAGTGCGGTGCCGCGAGCCATCAATACCGAAGGCTTAAAACGTCGTGGCTTCTCTTCTGAAGCCGTAACGGCCATTCGTCGTGCTTATAAGTTGTTGTATCGCAGTGGCTTAACCACAGCTGAAGCGTTGCCTAAATTGCAAGAACTTGCTAATGAGCACCCCGAAGTCGCGAATATGGTTGAGTTTGTTGCCAATTCCAGTCGTGGCATTGTTCGTTAACAATACTCGATAACACGCTTAGCGTGTGGCCGCTTTACGTAACGTTGTACGTAGACGACTCTCTTCTGGCTAAAAAATTGGGCGCGTTGTGCGCCCAATTTTTCTGTATTATTTGATCTATCCATACCATTGGTAATGCTGAGCGACCACGGAATGACTCCCACCCCCCCATCTTCAATTACATTTGCCCTTGTGGCCGGCGAACTCTCCGGTGACATACTTGGCGCCGGCTTAATGCGTGCCCTAAAACGCAGCCATCCCAAGGCCACTTTTATTGGTATTGGTGGGCCGCGCATGGAAGCCGAAGGGCTAACCAGCCTTTATCCAATAGAGCAATTAGCCGTTATGGGGTTAGTGGAAGTGCTCGGACGCTTGCCTCAACTGATGAAAATCAAACGCGGCTTAATTCAGTACTTGTTGGCCGCAAAGCCGGATGTCTACATTGGCATTGATGCCCCAGATTTTAATTTGCGGATTGAGCGGCCATTAAAGCAAGCAGGGATCCCAACCGTTCATTATGTGAGCCCTTCGGTATGGGCTTGGCGTCCGAAACGCATATTTAAGATAGCCAAAGCCACTAATCAAGTGCTGGCTTTATTGCCATTTGAAAAAGCGTTTTATGATCAGTACCAAGTGAATTGCCGCTTTGTCGGCCACACCTTAGCGGATGAGATCCCGCTGGTGAACGACACCAATGGCGCGCGTGAGTTATTGGGGCTTGGCAAAGAAGACAAAGTATTAGCATTAATGCCGGGCAGTCGCGGCGGTGAAATGAGCCGTATCGGGCCGATATTTATCGAATGCGCGTTGCAGTTAAATCAGCGTAATCCTGAATTAAAAATTGTTGTGCCATTGGCGAACGCAGAGCGCCGCATTCAATTTGAATGGCTCTTACAAAGCTGCCCCAAAGCGCCGAATGTCCTCTTGGTGGATGGTGATTCTCGTACCGTGATGGCGGCCTCAGACGCCATTTTATTGGCTTCAGGAACGGCCACGCTGGAAGCCATGCTGTGCAAAAAGCCGATGGTGGTTGCCTACAAAATAGCGCAGAGCAGTTACCGCATCGCCACCACCTTAAAGCTGATGCTGATTGAGCGTTATAGCCTGCCTAATTTGCTGAGCAAGCATTATTTTAATGATCAAGATTTAGTGCCGGAATACATTCAAGACGATTGCACGGCCACGCACCTAGTACCGGCCATTGAGCGTCAGCTGTATCAGGATCAAAGCGCCACCGTCGCCAAATTTACCGAGTTGCACCAACGGATCCGTTGTGATGCCTCTGCCCGTGCCGCTGAAGCGGTATTAGAGCTAATACCCGCCACTCATTCCTTTGTTTCGGAGTCTGTAACATGCTCATAGCCGGTGTTGATGAGGTCGGACGTGGCCCGCTTGTGGGGGATGTGGTCACCGCAGCGGTGATCCTCGATCCGCAGCAGCCGATTGAAGGGCTTGCCGACTCTAAAAAACTCTCCGCAAAACGTCGTGAACAGCTGTTCGTGGAAATTCAGCAAAAAGCCCTCGCGTGGTCTATTGGCCGAGCCAGTGTCGAAGAGATTGATAAGCTGAATATTCTGCACGCTACCATGCTAGCGATGCAGCGCGCGGTTTATGGCTTGTCCATTACCCCTGAGTTAGTGCGCATTGATGGCAATCGCTGCCCCGATTTAGGCGGGTTGCCTGCGGAAGCGTTAGTCAAAGGCGACGCCTTGGAGCCTGCCATCAGCGCCGCTTCCATTTTAGCCAAGGTGGTGCGCGACCAAGAGATGCAGCAACTGGATGAGCAATACCCGCAATATGGGTTTGCTGCGCACAAAGGTTACCCAACCAAGCAGCACCTTGAAGCATTGGTTAGCCATGGCCCATTAGCCGAGCATCGACGCAGCTTCAAACCGGTGCAGCGTGTACTCGGGCTGATTGATTAAGGCGCTTTCGCCTTACCTGTTTATTTTATTACTACGGCCGTCGTTGATGGCCGCAAGCTGAGCATTATGAGCGATCCTAAGTTCGTCCACCTACGGGTGCATACCGATTATTCCATGGTCGATGGCCTGCCAAAGGTCAAAGCGTTGATGGGCCGGGCGGCCAGTATGGGGATGGCTGCGATTGCGGTCACCGACATGACCAACCTCTGTGGGTTAGTTAAATTTTACGACGGCGCTCATGGCAATGGCATTAAACCCATTATCGGGGCCGATTTTTATGTACAAACCCCAGAACTTGGAACAGAGCAGTTTCGATTAACTTGTTTGGCGATGAACAACCAAGGTTACGCCAACTTAACGGAGTTGATCAGTAAGGCGTATTTGCGTGGGCACGTAAAAGGGCGCCCCATTCTTGATAAAGCGTGGCTGGCCGAGCTAAATGACGGGCTATTAATCCTCTCTGGTGGCAAAGAGGGCGATGTTGGCAAAGCCTTAGTCAAGGGCAACGACAACATGGCGCTGGAGCTGCTGAGCTTTTATCAGCAGCACTTTGCCGATAGATACTATCTAGAGTTATTGCGTACTGGCCGAGCCGATGAAGAGCTGTATTTGCACGCTGCCGTCGCTTTAGCCGAGCAACAACAGCTGCCGTTAGTCGCCACCAATGAAGTGGTGTTTCTCGACCGAGATAATTTTGAAAATCACGAGATCCGAGTTTGCATTCACGATGGCGTTACCCTTGATGACGCACGCCGAGCTCGGAACTATTCAGAGCAACAATATTTGCGTTCTGAAGAGGAGATGTGTGAGTTATTCGCCGATCTGCCTGATGCCTTAGAAAATACCGTTGAAATTGCCAAACGCTGTAACGTTACCGTGCGCCTTGGCGAGTATTTTCTGCCAGACTTTCCTACCGGAGAGTTAAAGATTGAAGATTTTCTGGTCAAGGTATCGCAAGAAGGCTTAGAAGAACGACTGGCGTTTTTATTTCCAGATGAGGCCATTCGCGCCGAGCGTCGCCCTGAATATGACGCTCGCTTGCAGATCGAGCTTGAAGTCATTAACAACATGGGCTTCCCCGGCTACTTTTTGATCGTAATGGAGTTTATCCAATGGTCAAAAGACAACAGTATCCCAGTTGGTCCCGGCCGAGGATCTGGAGCCGGATCTTTGGTGGCCTACGCCCTGAAAATTACCGATCTAGACCCACTGGAATACGATCTGCTGTTTGAGCGATTTTTGAATCCAGAACGGGTTTCCATGCCCGATTTTGACGTCGATTTTTGTATGGATCGCCGAGATGAGGTAATTGAACACACCGCGCAGCTGTATGGGCGCGAAGCCGTGTCACAGATCATTACCTTTGGTACTTTGGCGGCCAAAGCGGCCGTACGCGATGTCGGTCGGGTGCTTGGCCAACCCTTCGGTTTTGTTAACCGGATCACCAGTTTGATCCCAAGCGATCCGGGCATGACGCTCGCTAAAGCCTTTGAGGCTGAACCGGCGTTAAGCGAGCTGTACGATCGTGACGAAGAGGTGCGCAGCCTAATCGATGTTGCTCGCGCGCTGGAAGGCACCACCCGTAATGCCGGTAAACACGCCGGTGGGGTTGTGATTGCCCCCACTAAAATTACCGATTTCGCCCCACTTTATTGTGATGATGAAGGCAAAAACCCCGTTACCCAGTTTGATAAAAACGACGTGGAATATGCCGGCTTAGTGAAGTTCGACTTTTTGGGGTTACGCACACTAACCATTATTCAATGGGCGCTGGACATGCTCAATCCCGCGTTAGTGGCCCAAGGCAAAGCGCCTGTTGCGATTGAGTCTATCCCGTTAACCGACCCCAAAAGCTTCGAGATGCTTAAGCGCTCAGAGACCACTGCCGTATTCCAGTTGGAATCCCGTGGTATGAAAGAGCTGCTTAGCCGCTTAA
>JAWXTX010000038.1:0-20688 GCA_044433165.1 Ferrimonas sp.
AACTGAAGCCGATATTGATGCGTTATTGGCCGCTCCAGATTGCCAAGATCCCCTTGGTCTAAGAGACGCTGCTATGTTGGAATTGCTGTATGCCACGGGGCTGCGAGTGAGTGAACTCACCAGCCTGCGATTAGAACAGCTCGGTTTGCAGCAAGGCGTAGTGCGAGTGGTGGGGAAAGGGGGGAAAGAGCGTTTGGTTCCCATGGGCGAGCAAGCGCAAGAGCGATTGTTGCACTATTTTAAAGAAGCACGCGGTGTGTTGCTGGGGCTTAAGCAAAGCGATATCGTTTTTCCTTCTAGCCGCGGTACTCAAATGACACGGCAAACGTTTTGGCATCGAGTTAAGCTTTATGCGCAGCTGGCTGCGATCCATAAGCCATTATCACCCCATACATTACGCCATGCATTTGCTACGCACCTGTTAAACCATGGCGCGGATCTGCGTGTGGTGCAGTTGCTGTTAGGCCACAGTGATCTATCAACAACTCAGATCTATACCCACGTAGCACAAGCGCGTTTGCATGAATTACATCAGCAACATCATCCTCGCAGTTAACCGACTTAGCGCACTTTATTTGCTGCGATTCGCAAAAAGTTTGAAAATATGGCAACGTTTGGCGCTTTGCTGGGGTCTATAGCTGAGACTTCAGGCCGACGAACCATGAAAGGAACCGGTAAATGATGAAAAAAACCATTAATGCATTGCTCATGAGCGCTGTGTTTGGGCTTTCGAGCTCAGCATGGGCAGCGGAACCTAGCACGGCTCAACTGCAAGAAAAGCTCAGCAACAATTTAGGGGTATCGATCAGCAGTTTAGAAGCCGCTCCAGTGGCCGGCTTTTATCAAGCGTTTACGGATCGCGGCATTATCTATGTTAGTGCCGATGGCAGTAAGTTGTTGCATGGCACCTTGTACGATATGGACAACCAAATGTTGAATCTGACGGAACAAGCGATGCAAAGTTTACGTCAGGAGCAGGTGCAAAAACTGCGCTCCAGTGGCATTGAATTTAAAGCCAAAGATGAAAAATATGTTGTCGATGTTTTTACCGACATCAGTTGCGGCTACTGCCGTAAACTGCATGATGATATGGCCGCGTATAATGATTTGGGGATCACCATTCGCTACTTTGCTTTCCCTCGCAATGGTGAAAACCACCCAACTTGGCGGCAGATGGAACAGATCTGGTGTGCCGCTGATCAGCGTGCAGCGATGACTGAGAGTAAAAGCGCAGGGAAGGCGACTACCGGCACACACCTGTGCCCCACAGCCAAAGCGGTTGAACACCATTATCAATTGGGGCAACGCCTTGGGGTGAAAGGCACACCGGCTATAGTGACGGAGCAAGGGCAATTGATCCCAGGCTATTTGCCTCCGCAAAAATTGCTGGAACGTTTACAGCAAGGATAAATCTGCCTGTCCTTAATACGTTAAAAAGAGCACCTGAGTTGGTGCTCTTTTTGTCTCTGTCACTTGATGGCAGTTATAACAGCACACGCGTGTTTTAATTATTTGATGTTCTCCTAAGCCTACGCATGTTACACGGGCGTCATCGCATTATCTGAGCCGTGCTTGTCGTTTGCCGAGCTGCTTTCTCTGTCCTAGTCTTTGTCGATTTTACGTTGCTAAAATGCGTTTTGGAGGCAGCCATGACCCATCCATTGATCTTTAATGCCCTGGGGATGTTATCCATTGTTCTTGGTCTAATTTTTGTGTGCAATCCAGAACTTATCCGCAAAAAAACCATTCCGAAAGACCGATTTCAAGCGGTTGAGCGGCGCATTTGGTGGGGGTTATTCATAGGGATAGGAATTATCTTCTTTTTGCGCCAAGAGTTTTATTCGTGGCCAATTTCTGTGGCTATTGGCGGTGCGGCGATTATATTTGGGTTATTAATGGCAAGGCTTATTGGCCTGGCGTTGGACGGCTCGGTACGAAAACAGTGGCTTAATGTGGCCATTGAATTGGTTATTTTAGGCTTATTTCTTTTATGGTATTGGTGGCTAAAATAATTTTATTGTCTTTGATTTAGTGACCATAAGAGGTTCGGGCTTGCCTTTAAACATGGAGCGCAACGCTAATATAAAGGGACGTTAGAATCCCTTTCTTTGCGCCTTATTCCGTTGTGGCCATGAGCGTTGAAAATCAGTAGTAGTAATATCCGGTTACGCGTGCGGAGGCATCACTATGAGACCAATGCTGGTATACCAACTCGCTGCGCATGGCCCAGCGCCGGTTGAAAGCCCAATGCCAACTGGCGGTTGTTTGGGCGTTATGCGCGTCGTTGCTATTAAATTGATGCAGGTATCGGCCGGTGATCCCAACACGGTGGGCGTGGCCAATTTGCCATAACATGCCCGCTTCAATACCCGCACCAAGGCTTAGCCGGTGATCGGTTAATGCACCATGGCTTAATTCTGTGGCGGCTAAAGCATAAAAATGACGCGTTTGAGCCTCACCCCACGCTTTGCCTGCTCCACCTTGCAAAAACCAGCGACCGGCTAAGGTCTGCTCATGTGGCATGCGATCAAAACCGCCTCTCAATTGCCAAGCGAGGCTGTTAAAAACTCGATTGCTGGGCGCTAATGACATGGCATCGAGTAAATACCAATGCGCTAAGCGAACGTTATGGTGCTTGTTTAAAGACAATTTCGTGTCTAAAAAACTGATTTGCGCACCGGGTATAAAACCGGCTTGTGAGTCGAGCAGATCATGGTAGGCCGGTCGCCATGCAAGAGTAAGCTGAGAATCGAACCGTTGTGCTTGCTGATAACCAAGCCCTAACCGGCTTGAACCGTGCCCTTGTTCGGGAGAAAACATTGGTGTCGGTACCGCCTCTAATGGCGATGGTTGTTTAATTTGGCTGCGTTGATAGAGCAGTTGTGTGAGTTGTCGAGCGGTGGGATCTCGCTCTTTATGTTGATCATACAATTCAAAATTAAGCCACTCGTAGGCAAATTCAAAAATGGCCGCGCGTTCTGTGGCAGTAAATTGAGCCTCACTTGGATAATGGCCATCTTTCGCTTGTTGAGCGGCTTCAAACAGCGCTGGCTTGAGCTGTTTTGATTGATGTAACAGGCGAGTGCCAAAGGCCGCTCGATAATTGGGGGTTTCCAGCAATTGCTGCTCCGCCAAAACGGTAACCGTATCTGCAGGGATGGCGTATGTGGGGAAGTGCTTGACTAAAAAGAGATCATCACGAGCAAGCTCTAATAGTGCCAGCAGTTGATAGGAGCAGTTTTCATCAAAAAAATAGTAATCAAATTCGGCCCGTTGCATCTCCCATAAATGCAGCAATATGCGCTGCACTTCTGCGGGTGACAAACGCAATTTATATTCCCAAATATCCCGTGATTCGATGTCGTTATATTCCCGTACTTTGCGGTAATAAGGCATCACACTAAAACGGCCAGGGTAATAGCCCATTAATCCTTTTAAGGCGTAGAGCGCGGCATTATCTTGGCTGTCTGGCTCAGCTGCAAAATTAATGGCAAACGCCATTAATTCTTGATTTCGGGTTTGTGCTTTGGCGTCAATACGTAAGAGCGTGTGGCCAAACATGGAAGAGGGGTTATTCATAAACGCGGTTGGGAACACCAGCGTCATGCTTTCAGGGTTTAATACCTCTTGCCAAGCTTGCAGCTCTGGGCAGCGTAGCTCGGTTTGGCGTCCTTGTTGCTGTTCGAGCCAAGTAAAGCGGGCAGGGTAAGCGCAGCGCATCTGTTGCTGGGTGGTGGCATCGGCATGGTAAAACGCCCGTAATGTTGCGTCTAATTCTGCTGCCGGATCGTGCTTACCTTGAGGGGAGAGAAAAAACTCCGATGAATCGATGGTGCTTTTATAGGTGCCAAAGGCCGCAGGCAGATAGTGACCCAATTTGAGCCAGTAGGGATCGCTTGCCCACCCCAAAGAGGTGGATGGAGTATGTGCGTAAGTGGGCGCAGTAAGGCCAAATAGGCTCAAAAAGGTGGCCAAATAGACAAAAAGCTTCATTGAGTACCAAAGGTGTTTTGTTAAAAAAGTGCCCCCTAAAAGGCACTTTTTTGCATTATGGCAAACGTTGCTTACAGCGAGTAAGTAGCCAATACGTTGTGGTGCGCAATCAGGTTATTGAGATTGCTTAATACGTCTTGAGAGGTAACGAATTCAGATTGGAAAACTTGCGCAAAGTTGTCTTGGGTGAATTGATTAAAGGCCGCTTTATCGGCGTCTTCAATGCCCCACACTTCCGCTAAGGTAGCCAGAGTTTCCCCTTCTCCTTTAGCAATGTCGCGGGCTAAGTTATCCATGTTGCCATCAATAAACAAAACCAGACGCTGAGAAGAGGTAACGGGACCATTGCCATTACAGCCTAAGGTACCAAAGGTAATACCAATGGTTTGGTTTCCGAAGATCCCATTGGTGGTTGCTGCTAATACTTTAAAGACTTTGCCAGATTGGCCAGCAAAGATCATCGAACCGATACCACAGCCCGCGTCTTGATCTGCCATGGCAACCTGAGAGAACGAAAGTGAGGCCAGAGCAGCGATAACGAGTCGTTTTTTCATGAGATTATCCTAATGTTTACGTTGTATCCGAAAGAGGTTGTTCACTGTCTACGCTAGATAAGCGTAGTGATCTGCATTGATTTTTTTGCAGTGTATACCATTAAAAATTGCAAATGTCAGATTACATTTACAGCAGCGGGATGTTAGGCCGTCAATCCATTTAAATTAGATATTATTAACATGGCGGAAGGTGGGGTTATCGACGACAATCCCTATTTTTAAATTTATCTCGATGTTGTTTGATTTAAATCAAATATTGCCAAATGACATGGTTATTTTAAAATCGTGTTTACTGTGGCTGTAAATAAAATACCGTTTGATTTTTATATTGCAGCCACAGTTTCATTGCACTGGCTCGAGCCGTGCTTAATAAGTTACGTTAGGGTCCACACAATGGTAGATCTGGCCGACGCTTTCTGGAGAGAGGAGTAATTGATGGCTAAGACGTGCCACTTCGCCACGGGTGATCACCCCATGTACCTCTTGGTTTTGAGAAAGCACACCTTCTTGTGTTGGTGCACCATCTTTTAAACCACCTGGGCGCAGAATCGTAAATGGCAGCTTACTGCTTTGCAGCCACGCTTCCGCTAAGGATTTTTCGCGTACGGCATGGCCAAATACGGCTTTAGCACGCTCAGGCAGGTAGTGCCATGAATCGCCACAACCAAGAGAGGTAACCAGCAAGAACCGTGGGTTGCCTTGAGCTTCCAGCGCATCAATTAAGTGGCGGTGGCCAATATAATCGACCGGAATCTCGGCATTAAAGCTGCCCATGGTTGAGATATGAATAACCTCTTCAGAGAGCTGCGCTACCGTGGTTTGAACTTGCTTAAGGACAGTGGCATCACACTCAAGGGTAGCGATCTGCTGGGCAGCTAATTGTGGGTTTCGTTCAGGATTGCGAGCAATGGCTGTAACGTGCCAACCTTGGCCATGAAAATAGTCCACCATCGCGGCGCCTAAGCCGCTGGCTGCACCCCAAATTGCAATTTTATTCATTTAAACACCGACTAAAAATCGTATTGATATTGAGTCACATTAGCAGAAGTTTAGGCGCAGATCTGGCTTGATGTTGCCGTAGAAAAATCGGCACAGGAAAAAGTGGCGTTAGCGCACACTTTATGTGGCATGCTTTTGTTTTAATTTACAATTATGTTGTTAGTGGTGCGCCAGTTGTGCCAGCTTGGTAACAAGGATGTAGGCCGTGATCTCTCGATTACCCAAGTGGGTTGAAGTGGGTGCTTTTATTTTAGTGCTGAATGCCGGTTTTATTAATGCCATTGGGTTATTGGGGTTTGATCATCAAGCGGTTTCTCATGTTTCTGGTACCGCTACGTTATTAGGCTCCCATCTTTATGCCGGATCAATGTTTGATAGTTGGCATTTAACTGGCGTACTTTTCAGTTTTTTAATGGGCTCTGTCACGGTAGGATTTTTATTACATAACAGTACATTAAAACTTGGTCGGCATTATGACACCGTCTTAATTTTGGAATCTGGCTTATTAATATTATCCTTTATCTTTTTAATTGATGGGCAATATATGGGGCACTTTTTTGCCTCTGCCGCCTGCGGTTTACAAAATGCGATGGTAACCACCTATAGTGGTGCCATTATTCGCACTACCCACGTAACCGGTGTCTTTACTGATTTGGGGCTCATGCTTGGTGCCGTTGTGCGTGGTGAGCCGTTTGACCGTCGGAAAATGACGCTTTTTTTGATTATTATCGTAGGCTTTATTGTTGGCGGCTTTCTTGGCGCTTGGGCATTTCAGCATTGGGATCTCTTGTCCATTTTATGGCCTGCCGGTTTGTGTTTTATGCTGGCTTTGGTCTACCGCCTCTTTGCTAATATGACCAAATAAGCAAAGGGCTTGGTGTCGCTAAGAGGGCGCTGGTAAGCTAGCGCTTTACTCTTTTCTTGAGCTGCTTATGGTTCGTATTACTCGCCGTCCTGACTTTGATTATGCCCCGCTCTTGGCTACGACACCGCCGTTGTTGGCAGCAATTTACGCACGGCGAGGGATCACAGAAGCGGCACAATTGCAGTTGGATCTTAAGGATTTAGCGCTGCCGAATACGATGGTGGGCTTAGCGCAAGGGGCGCAATTATTAGCTACAGCCGTTAAGGCGCAACAGCGGATTGTCATTGTGGGCGATTTTGATGCTGATGGTGCCACCTCCAGTGTGGTCGCCCTATTGGCATTACGAATGATGGGCGCTCGGTATGTGGAATTTTTAGTGCCGAACCGGTTTGATTTTGGTTATGGCTTAAGCCCGCCGCTGGTGGCATTGGCTCAGCAAATGGGCGCCGATTTTCTCTTAACAGTGGATAACGGGATCTCCGCTCATGCTGGCGTTGCCGCAGCTAAAGCCGCCGGTATGACGGTGGTAGTGACCGATCACCACTTACCGGCAGACACCTTACCAGAGGCCGATGCCATCATTAATCCTAATCGACCGGAGTGTGGCTTCCCATCACGCGCACTGGCGGGCGTTGGGGTGGCATTTTATTTGATGACGGCATTGCGCCGGCTCTTACGCGACAGCGATTGGTTTGCTTCTCAATCATTGCCTGAGCCTAATTTGGCGGAGTTATTGGATGTGGTTGCCTTGGGAACGGTTGCAGATGTGGTGCCTTTAGATCACAACAACCGTGTTTTGGTAAGCCAAGGACTCAAACGCATTCGCGCTGGGCGCTGTCGGCCGGGGATCCAAGCGTTATTGGAGGTGGGCAATCGTGACATGTCACGTATTGTGGCATCGGATCTTGGCTTTACCGTGGCGCCTCGCTTAAATGCCGCGGGGCGTTTGGAAGATATGTCGCTTGGGATCGACTGCCTGTTAGCGGATGAACTTGGGCAAGCGCGGCAAATGGCGGCCGAGCTGGATGGGTTAAATCAAACGCGCCGCGACATTGAAAGTGGCATGCAACAAGAAGCGCTGGCAATGCTGGGCCGGTTAAATTTAGAAGATAGCCAATTACCTTGGGGGCTTGCGCTTTATCAGAACGATTGGCACCAAGGGGTGATTGGGATTTTAGCCTCGCGCATTAAAGAGCGTTTTCATCGGCCGGTCATTGCGTTTGCCGATGCCGGTGGCGATGAACTAAAAGGCTCGGCGCGTTCGATCCCCGGTTTGCATCTGCGTGATCTGTTAGAGCGAATCGACAGCCAATACCCAGGGCTGATTTTAAAGTTTGGTGGCCATGCGATGGCGGCGGGGCTTAGCATTAAAGAAAAAGATTATGCGCGTTTTGCCGAGTATTATGACGCCGAGGTGCGGGCCACGATTGATGAGTCGCAATTAACCGGTGAGCTGCTCACTGATGGTGCGTTAGTGGCCGAACAATTCACCTTAGAAACTGCGCTCATGTTACGGGAAGGCGGCCCATGGGGGCAGCATTTTCCTGAACCGTTATTTGATGGCAAATTTAAAGTCATTGGTCAGCGACTTTTGGCCGAAAAGCACCTAAAACTGCAATTAGAAACCGAAGATGGCAGCAAGCAATTAGACGCCATTGCCTTTAATGTGGATCGCGCCCACTGGCCAGACGCCAGTGTGCAGTGGCTTGATCTGGTCTATAAGTTGGATGTCAATCGCTGGCAAGGGCGAGACAGCGTGCAACTGTTGGTTGAACACTTGCAGCCAGCGTAAGCCTCAATATCTCTCTGACTCTGCTTTTTAATGCTGGCTTTTGTTGAAGCCAGCTACACTGAAGCGCAAAATCGATAGATTTGCGATGGCTAGCGGATGCCAAGTCCGGCGCTTTCTTGTAAACTTGCCGCTTTTCAATTAGCCACAAAATTCAGTAGGGCAGACATGTTCGAAATCAATCCGGTTCAGAACCGAATTAAGGAGTTGTCGGAGCGGACAGCACTTCTTAGGGGGTACCTTTGACTACGATGCTAAAAAAGAGCGTCTAGAAGAGGTCAGCGCCGAGCTTGAGCAGCCGGACGTATGGAATGAACCGGAGCGTGCGCAAACGCTAGGGCGCGAGCGCAGCGCACTAGAGCAAGTTGTTGGTACCATCGATAACTTAGATCAAGGTCTGGATGACGTTAGCGAACTGCTGGAACTGGCCGTAGAAGAAGGCGATGCCGATAGCTTTGAAGAAGCACAGGTGGAACTGGCGGATTTGGCCTCGAAGCTTGAAACGCTGGAGTTTCGTCGGATGTTTTCTGGTGCCCAAGATCCCAATGACGCCTACTTAGATCTGCAAGCAGGCTCTGGCGGCACGGAAGCGCAAGACTGGTGTTCGATGCTGTTGCGTATGTACTTACGCTGGGGTGAAGCCAAAGGCTTTAAAACCGAAATCATTGAGGTGTCTGAAGGGGACGTGGCTGGGTTAAAGTCTGCCACTGTCCGTTTTAGTGGTGAATACGCTTACGGCTGGTTACGTACCGAAACTGGGGTGCACCGTCTGGTGCGCAAGTCGCCATTTGATTCCGGTGGCCGCCGTCATACTTCGTTCTCATCGGCGTTTGTTTATCCAGAAGTGGACGACTCCATTGATATCGACATCAACCCTGCGGATCTGCGTATTGACGTCTATCGCGCCTCAGGCGCGGGTGGTCAGCACGTAAACACCACCGAATCGGCGGTGCGGATCACGCACGTGCCAACTAACACGGTGGTGCAGTGCCAAAATGAACGCTCGCAGCACAAAAACAAAGACCAAGCAATGAAGCAGTTAAAAGCCAAATTGTTTGAACTTGAACTCCAAAAGCAAAATGCCGAGAAGCAAGCTGCCGAAGACGCCAAATCCGATATCGGTTGGGGCAGTCAGATCCGCTCTTATGTATTGGATGATTCTCGCATTAAAGATCTGCGTACCGGGGTAGAAAACCGTAATACCCAAGCGGTGCTGGATGGCGATCTCGATCGCTTCATTGAAGCCAGCTTAAAATCTGGCCTGTAAGCCAGTCGCAGTTTGAGATAGGAACACAAGATGACAGAACAAGTACAAGACGAAAATAAGTTGATCGCCGAGCGTCGCGCTAAGCTCAGCCTCCTTCGTGCACAGTGTGATGCTAATGGCCATCCAAATAGTTGGCGCCCTACTCATCAGTCGGCTCAATTACAGGCTGAATTTGGTGAGAAAAGCAAAGAAGAGCTGGAAGCCTTAGGGCAAGTGGTTGCCATTGCTGGCCGGATCATGGCCAAACGTGGGCCGTTTTTATTAATACAAGACGTTGCTGGCCGCATTCAAGGCTACGCCTCTAAAGAGGTGCAAAAAGAATTAAAAGCCATTGGTGGTTTAGACATTGGCGATATCATCGGCATTAAAGGCCAGTTGCACTTGTCTGGCAAAGGCGACTTGTATGTAGATATGGCTGAGTATCAATTACTCACCAAAGCGCTGCGTCCTTTACCAGAAAAATTCCATGGTTTAACCGATCAAGAGCAGCGCTACCGTCAGCGTTATGTGGATTTGATCGTAAACGAAGACTCACGTCGTGCTTTTAAGGTGCGCTCTAAGTTAGTGGCTGCTATCCGCCGTTACATGGAGTCGAAAGACTTTATGGAAGTGGAAACGCCAATGATGCAGGTGATCCCAGGTGGGGCTTCTGCGCGTCCATTTATCACCCATCATAATGCCTTAGATCAGCAAATGTACCTGCGGATTGCCCCAGAGTTGTATTTGAAGCGCTTAGTGGTTGGTGGTTTTGATCGGGTATTTGAAATTAACCGTAACTTCCGTAATGAAGGGCTCTCGCCCCGCCATAACCCAGAATTCACCATGATGGAATTCTATATGGCGTATGCCGATTACAACGATTTGATGGATCTAACCGAAGACATGCTTCGCACGGTAGCCATTGACGTGTTAGGTGCATCCGCCATGCCTTATGGTGAGCATACGGTTGAGTTCGGTGGCCAATACACCCGCATGAGCATGCTGGAGGCCATTAAGCACTACAACCCTGAGCACAGTGCCATTCAAGCGCTGACTTACGAAGGGGTGCAAGATCGTGAACAGATGGTAAGCATTGCTCAATCATTGAATATTCAAGTGGAATCGTTCTGGACCTGTGGCCAATTGCTGGAAGAGATCTTCGGTGAAACGGCAGAGCCTCAGCTGATCCAACCGACCTTCATTACCGAATACCCAGCCGATATCTCACCGCTTGCACGCCGTAATGACCATAATGCGTTTATTACCGATCGCTTTGAGTTTTTCATCGGTGGCCGAGAAGTGGCCAATGGCTTTAGTGAGCTGAATGACGCCGAAGATCAAGACAACCGCTTTAAAGCGCAGATGAATGCCAAAGACGCCGGTGATGACGAGGCGATGTATTACGACGGTGATTACATCACCGCGCTTGAGCACGGCTTGCCGCCGACCGCAGGGCAAGGGATCGGCATCGATCGACTGGCGATGTTGTTTACCAACACCCACACCATTCGCGATGTGATTTTATTCCCAACCATGCGCCCGCAAGCGCAGTAATTGACCTCCATGTCTATCAGACCGAGCCGAATGGCTCGGTTTTTTATTTGCACGGCACTGATTTATTTATGGCCTGATAACTCTGGGTAATGAGGCGGAGCCATCAACCATGCCAATGCATCATCACCTTGGTAAACTGACGGATCGGATAAAATAATATGCCTTAAGGAGCCCGTGCATGCCGCATAGAAATGACGACATTCGAATTAAAGCGGTTAAAGAGTTATTACCACCAGTGGCAATTTTGGAGCGTTTTCCTGCCTCCGAGGCTGTTGCCGATACTGTCTTTGCTGCGCGCACTGCCATCCACCATATTCTAACTGGCCAAGATCAGCGGCTTTTGGTGATCATCGGCCCATGCTCGATTCATGATCCGCAAGCGGCGTTGGAATATGGCCAGCGCTTAGTGGCATTGCGCCAGCGCTACCAAGATAAATTGGAGATTGTGATGCGGGTGTATTTTGAAAAACCCCGTACCACCGTCGGTTGGAAAGGGATGATCAATGATCCCGGTATGGATGACAGTTACCGCATTAATGATGGGTTGCGGGCCGCGCGCCAATTGCTGTTGCAATTAAATGAGATGGGGCTGCCAACCGCAGGGGAATTTCTCGATATGATCACTCCCCAATATTTGGGGGATCTGATGTGCTGGGGGGCCATCGGCGCCCGTACTACCGAGTCGCAAGTGCATCGGGAATTGGCCTCAGGGCTATCCTGTCCGGTTGGGTTTAAAAATGGCACCGATGGTTCGGTCAATATCGCCATTGATGCCATTCGTGCCGCCAGTGCACCGCACCATTTTCTTTCCGTAACCAAATTTGGTCATAGTGCCATTGTCTCTACCGGTGGTAATGAGGATTGTCACATTATTTTGCGAGGCGGTAAGCAGCCAAACTATCAGCGCCAAGAGATCGAACACGTTTGTCAGCAGCTGCAACAAGCCGGATTACCCGAGCGGGTGATGATTGATTTAAGCCATGCGAACAGCGCCAAGCAGTACCAACGTCAATTATTGGTTGCCGAAGACGTAAGCCAACAGTTGGCGCAAGGGAACCGTGCGATTATGGGCGTGATGGTGGAATCGCATCTGGTTGAAGGTCGGCAAGATCATCAATCTGGCCAGCCGCTGAGTGCGCTCACCTATGGGCAAAGTGTTACCGATGGCTGCATTGGTTGGGCAGATACCGAGCTGGTATTGGCGCAATTGGCCGCGGCCAGCCAAGCGTAATGTCATGCACAAACCAATGGCGGCTTAGGCTGGTGTAGCGCCGCATGAACTGGCCATCAGGCCACGATAAAGCGCCGTTAAATGGGGCAGCAACAAACCATGTTGCTGCCCTTTTTGTAAGCCATAACCACAGATATAGGGCAGCTCTGTGGGCCGCTTAGCAAGGCGGTCTTGCAAACTGGAACAGCGATTTTCTGCGGTATTTCGTGCAACAGTTAAGACGCGTTGCCGGATGGCCTTTGCGCTGTCTGGCCACTGTAACGCTTGGCCTATCTGGCTCCACTCTTGGGCCAGTTGAGCAATTTCCGTTTGATAGGCAGCAGTTAATAAAGCGCCGTTGCGTTGTTTATCACGGCAGCAAAGTGGGTTAATGATGCCGTTCACCGTTAATTTTTGCCACAGCCGCCACTGCACCTGTGAGGTCTTGATAAAATTGAGCTGTGTCAGTGCGGCGGGTAGCGAACTGTTTTGAGCGGGTGCGGTTAACGGACCTACCCAGCGCGCGCCTTGGCCTCGCTGGATCGTCTGATATGGTGCAAGCCGCTCTGCACCATCGCTGACGCTGCCAGCCCAAATGTTGTGCTGCGGGTACGCTTGTGCCAACTGTTGCTGAGGCCCCATACCATTATGCAATAACACCAAGGGGACGGATTGAGGAAGCCAGCATAAAACGCGATGCGCTGCTGCAAGCGCCTCTTGGGCCTTCGTGAATAACAGGACGGCGGAAAAATCAGTAATTTGATGGTTGGCTTGGTGATATAGGGAAAATTCATGCATCGCCCCTTGTTGATCGAACAATTGATGGCGTTGCCACTGAGGCTGAATTGTATGACGACGTAATAACCGTACGGGAAAGCGTTGTTGCCATAGCAACCAGCCATACAGCTGAGCCATGGCGCCGGCGCCAATTATGCCGAGACTTTTCTCGGCCATTGCTGAACCATAAGCAGCAAAAGGTAAAAGCTCAGTGCCCCAAAAATATCGGCTGCAAAATCCAGCCATTCGGCGCTTCGATAGGGTAAGAAATATTGCACAATCTCAATTAATGCTGCGTAGGCCGCCAGTAATGCCATTTGCCAACGTCGTTTAATGCCACTGGCTAACTGCAATAAGGCCGCCAAGCCAAAAAAGGCAGTGAAATGGCTGAATTTATCAAAATGGGGGATTTTATGACCAACACTTGTTGGCTGAGAAAAAACCAAATAAGAAACCACCAGCATTGCCAAGCATAATAATGCTCGAGCTAGCCAGCGTTGGCGTGGGTTGGGATGAAATAGAATCGCGATCATGCTGTGCATAGTACGCAAAGGGGCGATCGCTGTCACGGGGAACTCGATATCAAAATACCGAAGAGTTGATTTGTGTAAATTATTGGCAAAATCACGCAATTGTTATGCATTTTTCACCAGTGCCGAGGCTTTCGGGTAAACTATTCTTTTATTGCTTTAATCTGTTTGGAGAGTCCAATGCCATCATTCGATATCGTATCTGAAGTGGATACGGTGAACGTGCGTCATGCCGTAGAAAACTCAACCCGTGAAGTTTCAACACGCTTTGATTTTCGAGGGGTTGATGCCAGCTTTGAGCAAAAAGATTTGGTGGTAACCATAAAGGCCGAAGCGGAGTTTCAAATTACGCAGATGGAAACCATTCTGCGGGGCAATTTAGCCAAGCAATCGGTGGATGCCAAATCCATGGAACTGGCTAAAAATTGCGAGTTTTCAGGTAAAATCGTGACTCGTAAAGTCACCTTTAAGCAAGGGTTAGACAAAGAATACGCGAAAAAAATCGTCAAGCAGATCAAAGAAGCCAAGCTGAAAGTTCAGGCGGCGATCCAAGGCGAAGAAGTGCGGGTGACCGGTAAGAAACGCGATGATTTGCAAGAAGTTATCGCTTTATTGCGCAGCAATGAGCAAGATCAACCATTGCAGTTTAAAAACATGCGCGATTGATATCAGTGCCTTACATAGCGCCATTGCCGCTATGTAAGGCTTTTTCTCTTTGCCACCGTTGTTGAACCTTGGCCAATTGTTTTAACGGTCGCGTTCGCCCCAATGGTAATCGGGTTTGGTGCGTCGATCGCCAATCTTCTTAGCTGGATTACCCGCCCAAATTTCATAAGCGGGAATGGAGCGAGTCACAACGCTGCCCATGCCAACAATGGCATGATCACCAATCGTTACCCCATCGCAAATGGCAACGTCAGTGCCCAGCCAAACATCCATACCCAGCTTAATGCCTCGGCTGGTTACCGGTTGTTCGGCAATTAGGGCATTGCTGCTTACACCATGGTTAAATGCGTACATCTTCACATTCGCAGCAATTCGGCAATGATCGCCAATTTCAATGCCCGCTTTACCCCCATCTAAACTGCACGCGTGATTAATACCGACACCTTGGCCAATGCGTAATGGTCCGTGCAAAAACGTATCGGCACCAATATGGCTTTGGGTGCCAATGATAATGTCTCGTCCTGGCTCCGCAAACAGGCGAGCTGTCTCGGCGACAAAACAGTGCTGAGCAAAGTGCACGGTTTCAAATGCGCTATGGCGACGTTGCAATTGCTGCTGCCAAGGTAACGCCCACTGTTGCTGTTTGGGTTTGAGTTTGAAATACAGCCACGGCATCCAATTTAAGCGTTGTTTGTGCTGCTCTATTAATACTTCAGGTGGGTATTGTCGCCAAGCGGGAAGGGAGGAGCCGGACATTGCTTATTGTTTACCATGATTGTTAGGGAGCTGCTGGCTATTGTCGCAGTAGCTTGGTTGGGAGTGAATGATTTTTTGGCTCGGTACACAAGGTCGCCGCTGAACACTCGGCGTTTATAAGGGGAGCGGAAAACGGTAATTAAGCGGATTGGCCGTGGTTTTTTTCAATTAATTGAGGGCGGCTACCGTAAGCAACCACGCGGTTGCGACCATCGGCCTTGGCGCGGTACAACGCTTGATCTGCCATTTCTAATAGGTGGTTATAATCGTTGTTGTCGGTGGGAGTGAGCGTCATTAAACCCACGCTAATGGTAACAATACCTTCATTGCCACCATGTTTATGGGGAATGCGCTGCTGGCTTACGGTATCGCACAGCGCTTGGGCCAACACAGAGACGTTTTCACAGGTTTCAGGCAAGATCACCGCAAACTCTTCACCACCATAACGGGCTAGTAGATCTCGCGGCCGGTTTAAGCGATCTTTTAAAACCGAGGCTATTTTACGTAACACTTGATCGCCGGCATGATGGCCGTAGTTGTCGTTATATTTTTTGAAAAAATCGACATCGATCATCATTAATGACAGCACACGGTGGTGGCGTTTACCATCATTCCATTCCTGGATCAGCCATTCATCAAATTGACGTCGATTGCTGATCCCCGTTAGGCCATCGGTTAATGACAGCGCCATTAATTTACTGTTGGCCTCATCCAATTCTGTTGTGCGCTGTTCAACCTGTTGGGCAATCGCCACGTTTTGGCGCAGTAACTGTAACCAGATAATGCTAAGCAGCAGTACCGCTAAGCTGCCACCGATGCCCATAGCCCATGGCAATATACTGATTTGACTTGAGTAATAATGTTCTTGTGGGATGCCCTGCAAACGCCAATGACGCCCGCTAACTGAGGGAATACTGATGTTTATCGCCGCGGGCAGCTGGCTATAATCGACTTGCCCCATTTCAAGCAGCAGTGCGCCATCGGCACTGTCGTCCAATAAACGGTAGCTGATTAAAGAATTCGGGTCTCGGGTAAAATTGTTGTGCAGCATTTCTGAGAGGCGAAATACCCCTAAGACGTACCCTTTTAGGTGCTCGCGGCGTTGGGCGCGGGTTTGAGTCAGTTGGCTAAAAATAGGTTGGATCACCAAAATGGCCTTTTTTTTAGCGTCGTCTTGAATGAGTTGAACCGCGCTGCTGGCCACTAACTCGCCATCGTCACGAGCTCGTAATAACGCACTTAATCGGCTTGGGTCTGAGCCCAGATCAAAACCAAAAGCCCGTTCGTTTGTCGCAACCGGTACTACAAAGTAGATGGGGTAGTAATAGATCCGCTGTCGTGCGGGCACCAGAGCGCCATCGTGGCGCTCGGTAAAAATAAAATCAGGATAGCGCTGCTGCCAATGCTGCTCGGCAGCAGCGCGCTGTGGGTGAGTAATTCGAGGCACCCACTCTAATGCTTGTAACTCAATGTGGCGGGCTAAGATGCCATCGGCGACCCGTTCAAACTCTGGGTAACTGACGTGATCGCTGCCGTAAAATAAGACCTCAAGTTGGTAGAGTACATTGATGGAGGAGCGCAGTTGCCAACTGAGTGATTCTGCTTTTTTTTCAACTTCGCGCTGCAATTTTTCTGAGAGCTTTTGATGCTCAGAAAGGTACAACTGGGTGGCGAGGTAAACAAACAAACAGACGCTGAATGTTGCGATGGTTAACAGCCACATTAAGCGTTGATTTTGGGGCATGAAAGCCGAAAATCGGTTCACCATCGGCATCCTTTCCTAAGTGACCGTCGTCGTTGATTTTTTAAAGGTAGTCGCTCGCTCTTTAATGCGCCAATATTCCCACTGGATATGGCCGCGTTTCGCGCATGGACTTGTGCTACCACAGTGCTAAAATATCGGCCTTTAATTTTCGGTGAAAGGCAGCAAAATGCGTACAAGCCAAACCCTGATCTCCACGTTGAAGGAGACCCCTGCTGATGCTGAGATCATTAGCCATCAGTTGATGCTGCGTGCCGGCATGATCCGCAAACTGGCCGCGGGCCTTTATACCTACTTACCAACCGGTTTGAAGGTGTTGCGTAAAATCGAAAACATTGTCCGTGAAGAGATGAACCGCGCTCATGCGGTAGAAACTCTGATGCCTGTAGTGCAACCAGCTGATTTATGGCAAGAAACAGGTCGTTGGGATGTAATGGGTGCTGAGATGGCACGTTTGCAAGACCGCCATAATCGTGACTTTGTGCTAGGGCCAACCCACGAAGAAGTGATCACCGATTTGGTGCGCAATGAGGTGAAGTCTTACAAACAATTACCTTTAAATTTGTACCAAATTCAAACCAAATTCCGCGATGAACGCCGTCCTCGTTTTGGGGTAATGCGTGCCCGTGAGTTCCTGATGAAGGATGCTTACTCTTTTCACGCCGATCAGGCCTCGCTGGATGAAACGTATGATGCCATGTACCAAGCCTATTGCCGCATCTTAGAGCGTATGGGGTTGGCATTCCGTCCAGTATTGGCTGATACCGGTGCAATTGGTGGCGATAATTCTCATGAATTCCAAGTGTTAGCGCAATCTGGTGAAGATGCGATTGCATACTCTACCGGCTCCGATTACGCGGCCAATATTGAAAAAGCCGAAGCATTAGCCATTGGGGTACGTGGTGCGGCAACCGCGGAACTGTCGCTGTTGGATACGCCGAATGCGAAAACCATCGCAGAGTTGGTTGAACAGCATGGCATTGCCATTGAAAAAACCGTGAAAACCTTGATTGTTCGAGCGGTTGAAGGCGCTGAGCAGCCCTTGGTGGCCTTAATGGTGCGCGGCGATCATGAGTTGAACGAAGTAAAAGCAGAGAAGTTGGCGCTGGTAGCAAGCCCATTGCAATTTGCTGAAGAAGCCGAGATCCGCGCAGCCATTGGTGCAGGCCCTGGCTCTTTAGGGCCAGTGGGTTTAACGATACCGCTGATCATTGATCGCTCTGTTGCGACCTTGAGTGATTTTGCCGCGGGCGCCAACATTGATGGCAAGCACCACCTGAATATTAACTGGGAGCGTGATTTGCCCGTTCCTGAGATTGCCGATTTACGTAATGTGGTGATTGGTGACGCCAGCCCTTGCGGCCAAGGTACCTTGGAAATTGCCCGTGGCATTGAAGTTGGCCATATCTTCCAATTGGGCACCAAGTACTCTGAAGCAATGAACGCGACGGTTCTAGACCAAAACGGCAAGGCGCAAACGTTGATCATGGGTTGTTATGGCATTGGTGTGTCGCGTTTAATTGCTGCGGCTATTGAGCAGAATCACGATGAACGTGGCATTATTTGGCCAATGGCCATCGCACCATACCAGATCTCGATTGTGCCGATGAACATGCAAAAATCGCATCGTGTTGAAGCCTTAGCGGAGCAACTGTATGCCGAACTGACGGCTGCAGGCGTTGACGTCTTGTTCGATGATCGCAAAGAGCGCCCAGGCGTGATGTTTGCCGATCACGAACTGATGGGGATCCCTTATAATATCGTCATTGGCGAGCGTGGTATTGACGCTGGTGTGCTCGAAGTGAAATCTCGCGCCAGCGGCGATAAAGCCGAAATTGCCATTGAAGATGTGGTGGCGCACATTAAAGCCTTAATGGCTTAATTCCCTTTGCTGGTTATGCCAGTCGCAGGGGGAATTCACCTCAGATAACCGTTAAAAACACCGCCAGCTGGCGGTGTTTTTGTTTTATATAAAAGGAGGTGATTGCTGCGCGCCCGACTGGCGTTTGTGATAAAAGTGTGACAGCTTTACGCAACTGATAACTATTTGTATCTGACTATGTCTCATGCCCGTCGTTGTTTAAAACAGCTTTTGCATCGCCAACCGCCTGCGGCACTGGCTCCGCTCATCGCTCCGCCTCCCAAAGCGGTTCAAAGCGGCTTGTTAAGTTCGTTAATGGCACCATTGAAAACCTCAGATAACCGTTTAAAACCGAAGGCGACAGGGGCGAGTTATCAGTGCCGTCAGCTTATGTCGAACGCTTCTTTATTCACCGCTCGGCGTGAGTCCAAGCCTTTGTTATGGACGCCGTTAGAACCATTATTCAATTGGTTGCAAGGTGATGGCATTCATCAAGATATCGCCATCACCTCAGCACTTTTAGGAAGCCACACCTCTCTTATTGGGCATCGGTCAAAGCCGCAAGCGGCGATTACAGGGATGAGGTCTCTGCGCACTGAGCCAATGATGGGACGCCCTCAAAACACCAATAGGTTACGTTCCCCCTTAAAATCTCCCCCTTGTAAACGTTGCCCCGCACTGGCTGGTGGGCTTTGCTTATGCGCTCAAAAGCAGCGTGTTGGCTGAGTGTATGAACTAAACCTTCGTTGTTTTTTAGGGTTTTTAAAGGCCGTAATATCGCGAGGTAACGGTGAAAAAAGCGTCGCCATAGAGAAAACTTACTTCTTGAGGCGACCGGTGGCGATGGCTTATCTGGGCAAAGCACGGCTGAGGATGGGCCCTAACAGTTGGCGCAATGCCAGCAATGCGGCTCCCCGCACCAGATTTTTAGATCCATTGCGCACCGAATGTTCCAGCCATGGCGGTTGCTCATCACTGCGTAGCCAGCCGTGGCTGGCTACCGTTTCAAGTAGCTCTTCAACTTCTAATTGCGTGGGATCAAAACGAATGGCAACCGAACCGGCAAAACGTTTATGACGAATGTGCTCAATGGCATCAATTTTTTGTAACTGATGGATGAGACCAGCAACGTGTTTGGGGTTGTGCAAAATAAAGTCGGAACGAACGCGCAATCGGTGCGGGGTTTTATGCAGATAAGTAGCCATTGAATAAAATCTTAATGCGATTCATTTAGATTTATCTTATGTGTGATTCTGGTCGCTGTAAATGATTAATCTTGATCTGGCGCAATTCGATGATGCCCTTGCTATGCCATCGTAATAGCCATCTTTTTTTATTGCAGATGGCTTATGACGCTGGCCAGTGACATTTTTTCTTTGCGGCAATGGGTTTCTGTTGCGCACCACATTCCGGGCCGCATTCGCCTGAAATTTAACTCTGTGTTGTTAGCTCGATTCGCTCACACCCAAACTGAACAAGCGCTACAGCAAGCCATGAATTACCCCTCATTGATCCATTACCAATTGAATCCAGAGAGTGGCAGTTTGGTGCTGCAATACGACGCCACCATGCTGCCTCCATCATTATTAGATGATCTGTTTACTGGCCAACCTGAGTTGGCGCAACAAGCGTATCAGCGCTTGCTTGGGTTGCTACCCCCTGATGATTTAACCGGAGCAAATCACCATGTCTCATAAAACCGAAACCGCCCCAGTATACCCGCCTTATGGCTACCCATATCCGCCACATATGATGCCGATGCATCCTGCTATGCACGGTCAACTGCCGCCACAATATTGGCATCCGCAAATGCATCCAGCCATGGCGGTGCCGCCATCTGGTTATGCCGTACCTGCGCCTAGCGCGGCGGGAACTGGGCAATCCCAAGCAATGCTGGAGGGGCTGCTTGGTGAGCAAGCTGGGATCTTCAAAGACCTGCTGCATACCTTAGGCGTGGATGATAAAGAGTTTTGGAAAGGCGCGATGATTGGTGCAGCCGCGGCGCTGCTATTTAGTAATGAAGCGGTGCGTGGCAACCTCCAATCCTTGCTAGGTCAAGCGGGTGAGTTACTCAAAACAGGAGGCGAAAAGGCCAAAAGCAGTGCGAGCAGTGCCGTAGCTGCTGC
>JAWXTX010000039.1:0-20631 GCA_044433165.1 Ferrimonas sp.
CTCAGTAGTAGGGTTCGGCTTTGTTCGCGGTTATGTTGCTCTTGTTTATCAACCTGAAAGGGCGCGGCTCGGTAACCAATTTGGTTGATCTCAGTTAAAATGGCGGAGAGGGAAATAACGTCACTTTGCCACTTTAATAGCGCTCGTGCGGTGGTGCTGTTTACATCGATGGCGATGATCCCAGGCAGTGCCCGAATGTGCCGTTCGATTAACCAAGCACAGGCAGAGCAACTGATCCCTTCAAGGCTGAGCAGTACCTCTTTGTGTTGCTCATCGCCACCCACAAATTCTTGTTGTACTTCAGGTAAATCATAAGCGCTAAGATAGGTTAATTCGGCCAGAATTTTCTGTTGTCTGGCGGGCTTGGTTCGGTAACGGTAATAATCGCTTAAACCGGCTTCGACAATGGCGCTTGCCACTGCCGCACAGCCTGGGCAGCACATGGGCTCTGGCTGTTTATTAATAATGACCTGATAAGACTCTATATCAGAGCGGATGGGCTCGTTGCAGTGATAACAAACCGTCGTCATATGACCTCCTTATTACTCAAGCCAAAGCGACGTAGATAAAGGAAGTTGCAATGTTTGCGCTAACGCCCAGCGGTTATCATAAGAGGCGATCTCTAACCGCCAATGGCCAGAGAGTGTTTCAGTGCTCTTAAATCGATAAGCACCATCCCCATCGGCAGTAAGTAATTGCTGCTTATCTTGTTCGATTAAGGTTGGGTGAATAAGGCGGAGTTGTAGTGCGCTGGTATAAGTGGCGCCAGCGTATTGACGAATAATCAAGAGATCACCAGAACCTTGTGTTTGGTGCGTTATTTCAAACCGTAACGCCAGTTGTTGAGCATGCTGTTGACGGCTCAGATCTTGCGAAATGCCTTTGCCTTTTTTGATGTAATCTTCTGAGACTACGTGAAATTGTGCACGGTGGGCCAGTTGGAAGGTGTATATCGAGGCTATGACCGCACACAAAGGTAAGATCAGTAAAAACCAAGGCCAAAATTGTTTATACCAAGGGGTGGGGATCATCCGCTATTCCTTTACCACTGCAATGACAGACATTACGCCCAGAGAAAACCAAAGCCCCACCATGGTAGGGCTTTGTCTGCGCTATAATTGGCTTAGGCTATAAACATAAGCCGAAACCAATTGCACCTTATCTTCACCTAGCACATTGTCCCAAGCTGGCATGCTGCCTAAGGCACCGTTACGACCATGCATAATGGTGGCTTTAATGTCGCTTGGGCTATTGCCATAAATCCATTCTTTATCGGTTAAGTCTGGGAAGTTTGCCATGCCTTTTCCATCTTGGCCGTGGCATACCGTACAGTTGGCCGCAAACAGTTTACGGCCAATATCTGTGGCTTTTGGGTCAATGGCTAAGGTTTCAATCGAAGCACTGGCTAATTCCGCTAATTGCTCCGCGTCATTCTCACTCGCATTACTGGCGATGGTGACATTGCCGGGGCGAGGTTGGACGGCCACAATATTCTTGCGAATGGTGGGCTGTTTCCCTTGTGACAAACTCACGACATAGGCACTGATTAAATGCACTTTATCGTGGCCTAGAATGTTCTCCCATGCTGGCATATTGCCCGAACGCCCATATTCAATTGAATGACTAATATCTGCTCGGCTGCTGCCATAAAGCCATGCGGTGTCATTTAATGCTGGGGCACCTAAATTTGGGTTGCCTTCGCCCACCATACCATGACAGGCAAAACAGCCTTTTTGGTAGGAGCTGATCCCTTCCGATGCCATTAATTTATCGTGCGGGGCCCCCGATAAACTGCGGACATATTCAACCAATGCTGGGATCTCATGGTTCTCTATTGGCAAACCACCTTTGGGAGGCATCATGCCGTTACGACCATGCAAGATACTGGTTTTAATTGCATTTTCACTGCCGCCATAAAGCCATGAACCATCCGTAAGGTTAGGAAAGCCTTGGCTGCCTCGAGCATCAGAGCTATGGCACAGCGCGCAATTTTGTAAAAATAAACGCTGGCCAATTTTCAACGCGTCAGGATCGCGCGCTAAATCGCCAATAGGACGCTCTGCAAACGCCGCAAAAATAGGGCCATAATGGGCATCGGCACGGGCAATCTCTCGGTCATATTGCACTAATGCCTTCGGCTGTTCCTCTTTGGCAGCAATCGCGGCTTGTTCCGATTCAGCCAAAGTGACGATCTGCTGGTTTGAGGAATGCCAATTTAATAGCCCGGCGTAATGGCCAAAACCCGGAAACAAGATAAGATAACCAATGGCAAAGACAATGGTTAAAATAAACATGACCGCCCACCATTTGGGCAGAGGATTATTCAACTCCTCAATGCCATCAAAACTGTGGCCCATTGATTGGCCTTCTTGAACTTCGCTGTGGTTAGTCCGGCAATAGCGCAGCAACAAATAACAGCCTAAGAGCACTACGCTGGTACATAGCATGATAATGACGCTTAATAGGGTACTCATCTACTTTTGCTCCGGCTGTTCTGTCTGACGCTCATCAGCAAACACGAGACCCGCCGCCCGTTCGAACTGCTGGCGGTTTTTTTTGGTATACGCCCAACCAATGATGGCAACCATGGCAATAAATAAAACCAAGGTGTAATAGGCATGAAAGGTTCCTACAGTCATTGGAATGTCCTTTTATTTCAAACCAGTACCAAGTACTTGCAAATAAGCGATTAAAGCGTCAATCTCCATCATCCCTTCAAGGCTCGCCACTTCGTCTTTTAAAGCGCGGTCATCGGCGTAGGGCACCGCAAATTTATCGCGGAATAACTGCAACTTGGCGTAAGTATGCTCGGTATTTAAAGGGGTATCTGCTAGCCATGGAAAAGCCGGCATGTTTGACTCAGGTACCACTGCACGAGGATCGATCAAATGGATCCAGTGCCATTCATCAGAATAACGCCCACCCACGCGAGCCAGATCTGGCCCAGTGCGTTTCGACCCCCATAAAAAAGGGTGCTCCCACACACTTTCACCTGCCACACTGTAGTGGCCATAACGCTCAGTCTCTGAGCGAAATGGGCGGATCATTTGGCTGTGGCAGCCCACGCAACCCTCACGGATATAAATATCACGTCCTTCCAGTTGCAAAGCGCTATAAGGCACTAATCCGGCAACGGGTTTGGTGGTTTGATCTTGAAAGATAAGAGGCACAATTTGAGCGATGCCACCAAAGCTGATGGCGATGGTGATAAAAATTGCCAGCCAACCTACATTTTTTTCAATGAGTTCGTGATTGAGTTTCATCGGTTAGCTCCTTAGGCCGCAACTGCATTGGGCACGGCAACGGTTTTTTCTGCAGCAGTGATGGTGCGATAAACGTTATAGGCCATCAACAACATGCCACTTAAGAACAAGCAGCCACCAATAAAGCGCACAAAATAGAAAGGCTGAGAAGCTTGCAATACTTCAACAAAGCTGTGGGTCAAGGTGCCATCGGCGTTTACAGCACGCCATTTCCATCCTTGCATCACACCAGAGAACCACATGGCAACGATGTACAAAACGGTGCCAATAGTCGCAAGCCAAAAGTGCACGTTAATTAAACGTAAGGAATACATTTGCGGCTGATTAAAGAGATTGGGGATCAGATGATATATCGCACCAATGGAGATCATCGCAACCCAACCTAAAGCGCCGGAATGCACATGGCCGATGGTCCAATCGGTATAATGGGAAAGCGCATTAACCGTTTTGATTGCCATCATTGGGCCTTCAAAGGTCGACATGCCATAAAATGACAGGGAAATAATTAAAAAGCGCAAAATAGGATCGGTACGTAATTTATGCCAAGCGCCAGACAAGGTCATGATCCCATTGATCATTCCTCCCCAAGAGGGCGCAAACAGCACCAGTGACATTACCATCCCAAGCGATTGCGCCCAATCGGGTAACGCTGTGTAATGCAGATGATGCGGCCCAGCCCAAATATAAAGGGAAATTAACGCCCAGAAATGCACGATTGATAAGCGATAGGAGTAGACCGGCCGTTCCGCTTGTTTCGGAACGAAGTAGTACATGATCCCTAAAAAGCCTGCCGTTAATAAAAAGCCTACTGCATTATGGCCATACCACCATTGCACCATAGCATCAACGGCACCCGCATAGATGGAATAAGACTTTGTTGCAGAAACTGGAATAGCCATGGAATTAACAATATGGAGCACCCCAACCGTGATAATAAAAGCACCAAAGAACCAGTTTGCTACATAGATATGGCTGGTTTTTCGCTTAACAATAGTGCCAAAGAATACCAACCCGTAGCAGATCCAGACTGCCGCAATCGCTACGTCAATTGGCCATTCCAACTCGGCGTATTCTTTTGAACTGGTTAGCCCCATCGGTAAGGTGATCACCGCGGCAACAATAATCAATTGCCAGCCCCAAAATGTGATTGCAGCTAACTTCTCAAAGAGAAGCCGTGTTTGGCAGGTGCGTTGTACAACATAATAAGAGGCGGCGAAAAGGGCACAAGTACCAAAAGCAAAGATCACAATATTGGTATGGAGCGGCCGGAGACGGCTATAGGTGAGCCACGGTGTATTGAAATTAAGTTCTGGCCAAATGAGTTGGGCGGCAAGCAGCACACCTATACTCATGCCAACAATCCCCCAGAAAACGGTCATGATGGCAAACTGGCGCACAACGGTATAGTTGTAGGGTGTTTGCGGTAAGGTCTGGTTCATAAATTATGCTTCCACTGCGAGTTACTGCATCATTGCGATGGCCGATAACTGAACGTGGTTGCGTCTTTTGAATCCTTCAAAATAACGCAACCGTTATCAAGGCTGGGCCATCTTACTTGAGATAATCAGAAAACCCAATCGTCAGGTTCAAGTGACATTTCCCTCTTATGAACTGGCTCTACACCTCTTGACTAGCAATAATTGCAACCTTATGTTTACATGCATTAGAGCTTTTCCTCTAACTCAATGTCAAGCTCATGCTCATCAACTAACCAATTGAGCACAAATAAAAAATTATCACTTTGCCGCTGGCGGATAAGCCATTAAAAGGAAGGAGGATGCCAATGTTCAGAAACCATTTTGTTAATCATTTTTGCAGTGACATCGAAGTCACAAAAGCGCGTATGAAATGGTTGTGCAAGGGCTGCATGGTATTCCCCTTTATTGGCTCGCTAATGTTGCCTGCATACCCTAATGATTTATGTAAATTTGATAATGGTCCATGCTTTCAAGAAGACATCAGTTTGGCTGTCTTTCCTACGACAGCAGCCAGTCAAACTGACTTATCACTGAAACTAACATTGCCTATAGGTATTCAAGTTATTAATGCTCAACTTGTCGGTAGAGATATGTATATGGGCGTTATCCCAGTACAGTTTGATCGAAACGGGCAGGCGCGGGCCATATATGGTAGCTGCCCATCCGGAGAGATGGTTTGGCAATTACAGTTAGAGCTTGAAGATCCGCAAGGGCAGCGCTCAAACACCGAATTAAATTGGCTGGCAGACCAGTAAATTATTGTCTAGATGCCAGTTTAGTGTGAATTGAGTCACGATTTTTTTGTCTGTCGCTGTTCGGTATCTATTATTGAGGTCATCCTTAAGTTAACTGCATTATTGAGTCCACCTAATGAAATTATCTATTCTCGCAGCGATGGGTAGCGCCATGTTACTAACTGGCTGTGCCACATGCGATCTGACTGCTAAATCAACTTATGCCGATGGCAACAGCTTAATGGGCGAGTGGAAATTATTTACTGCACAAGGACAAGCCATTGAAAATGCTGAAATGATGTTTTCAGCAGAAGGCAAAATGGCCGGCGGTAATGGCTGTAATCGCTTCTTTGGTGATTTCTCTGTGCAAGGGCAACAGCTCACACTGACGCCACAAGGTATGACGCAAATGATGTGCCATGGGGATGCTCTAACTAATGAGAAAGAGATAATGGAAGCGTTACCAGAAGTGCACCATGCTGTAGTGACTGATCATGGTATTGCATTGCAAAATCAGCAAGGTACCGTGTTACTGAATTTACGCCGCTAATCGGCAGATAAGTTGCTTTCCGGGCCATCTTTGATGGCCCGTTTTTTATTATTTTTAGCAGCATCATTTGGCGGATCAATAGCAAGATCACCTTCAGGAAGCGAAGGTGGAACTTCTTTTTGCTGATCCAGCGTTAAGTCGGTTGCGTCATTAGAGCGTACGTGTACATCCATTTGCGGGAAGGCTATCTCAATTTCATGTTCCCGATACCAAGCATCAATCGTGCAGTTTAATTCATCGCGAACAATAGACATACGCTCTAATTTATCGAGATAGACTCGTAATTCGCATTCTAAGCAACTATCACCAAAATTAGTAAAAAAAGCTAATGGAGCAGGGTGTTTTAATACGTCAGGATGCTCTAAAGCTGCTTTTAATAACAGCGTTTTAGCTAATTGAATATCACTTCCGTAAGCGATACCAATAGGCAAAATAATTCTAGTAATACCATCGCTTAATGACCAATTAATTAATTTGTCGGTGATTAAAGATTTATTTGGAACAACAATTTCACGGTGATCCCAATCGGTAATAGTTGTTGCTCTGGTATTTATTCTCTGTACGGTGCCAGTTAAATCATTAATAGTAATGATGTCACCAACGCGTACTGGTCGTTCAAATAATAGAATTAAACCAGAAACTAGATTGGCAAAAATCTCTTGCAAACCAAAACCAAGACCTACACCTATTGCTGCAACCAGCCATTGCAGTTTTGACCATTGCAGCCCTAATATTGACAGTGAAAAAAGAAATCCACCAACGAAAAAAAGATAACGTAACATTGTCGTAATGGCATATCCAGTACCATTAGATAAGTTTAAGTGTTGTAATATAAGAAGCTGAACTGCACCAGGCACATTACTTGCCGCGAATAAACAGATAAATAGAACGGTCACGGCTAACAACGCGGCATTTAAAGTGACAACTTCATTTTTTATGTTATTACCGCTACCAACAACGACTGACCATAATTCAATATTATCTGTCCATTGAAAGGCCAAGCTCGTATTAGCGATGAGTGCGGATAAGATCCCAACACCGATAAGCAAGCTTAGCATATTAACCACCAATAATGACTGGTCATTAATTTGTGCTGTTTGTTCTGCACTTAATAAGGCCGTATCATCATCTGCTTGACGGCGTTGTAATATTTGCTGATACTGTAATTTTTGTTGCTCTACCCGTAGCCATCTAAAACCACATTGACGCAATAATAACGTGAAGATTAGAATGGCTAAGATTGCATTTAAATAATATACCACACTCCAACCTGCGTAGAAAAATCCCCACAATGACAGCGTAGCGGCAGCCAACATGCTGATTATTAATAGCAAACTTAATAATGGCCGAGCTAAGCTTGGGAGTTTATCCATTAAATCATGCCAAAATGCATCATTGCGGCTTAAATTTAAATAAAATGCTGATTGCAATAAACAAAAAATACTAAAGCTACAACGCAACGCGGTACTTTCTCGCTCTTCTGATAAAAACTCAAATAAAACAATAAATGATAAACTAATATATAACCACCATCGATAGCGTAATAATAATTTACGCAATGAGATTACACCACTTAATGACCATTTGAAATGAACGATAAATAGGCCATTATCGTAGCAAAAATGAATTAACAATTCCCATGCAGCAACAATAAAAACTAAAGATAATAGCACATGAAAAAGATCATAACTGTCGGCATACGGTTGGCTAAATACAGACCAAACTAAAGGGATCAACAGCCAGCTTATTGAAATAAATACATTTAAGCAGGTAAGGGCGATAGTATTAAAAGTAAGATAAAAACGATCTTTCAGTATTTTACCAATCAAAGATTGATAACGCTCTAACATTTTTTTTTCTATTTTTTTAAAACGAAGATGTAATGGTACTAGCAGCAATAAAAAAGCAACATACCAATTAATCTGTTTTTCATGATTTTTTAATTGTTGCCAGATCTCTTGTTGCCTTATTGGCCAGTGTTTTAATCCTAAAAAATTTTGAGGTGATTGAGGTAACAGGTTCCATACTGCAGGTCGACCTTGCAAAAACAGCTGCTTCTCTCTTAAAAATGCTTTTTCAGAAGCCAACTCCTCGGTTACTTGCTCCTGTAATGCATCTACTTCGGTGATCACCGCAATGTATTGATCTTGTTCATTTAAAACTTGATTTAAGAGTTTTAACTTTTTTTTAAGTAGTTCAGATAATTGTTCTTTTTGTTGTCGATTTAGTTCATCAAATCTGGGTTGTTTCTTCGAATAGTCATCGATCTCTTTTATCGATGCGACCCTTTGAGATAACATAAATCGGTTTAAGTGTGCATTGGAAAGTTGCTTGGTATAGTTAATATCCATTTCTAAATCAGGAAGTCGATTTAATTGCGTACGAATGGCATCACTAAACGCAGGCGATCGTTGTAGCCATTGAATATTTTCCTTTAACTGAACCAATGTTGACTTATTTGCAAACGAATCCCATTTAAACGTTGACGTTGTTGTTGTGCTTTAACCGTTTCAATGCCAAGCTCATCAAATTGTTTTGCTAATACTAAGATTTTTTCTGCTTGCATTTTTAGTAATGTAGGACTTTTTTGGAAGCGTTTAACTAATTGTTCTGCACTAGCGATCATCTGCTTACCAGATTTTTCACTTACGGTGAGCAGCTGTTGCTGTACTAAGTTAATTTGTTGGTTGCTTAATTTTTGTCTTAATCCACCAACTTCTAAAAGTAATTTATTATTTTCTTGACGTGATACGAGGCTACTTTGCTGTAAGTTGAGTAACGTTAATCGCGCTTGTTGAGCAGCAAGTTGAGCAGCAAAAAACCATTCATTAATAATATCGGTAGTAGATGGTTGGGATTGGAGAGTTTTTATGATTTGTTCTGTTTGGCTTATTTCACTTGGTAGTTGTTGTTGAGATTTCAGTAAGATTTGCCGTTGCTGCTGTAATTGAGTATTGGCAGCAGCAATATCAGTGGCAGCGGTTTTGGCCTCGGCTAATCGTTGCTGCAAAATGGCTTCATCAAAAATATTATCAACCGTTTTGGCTTGAGCCTGCTGGAGCTGAGCCAGTTGTTTATTGGCTTGCTTATTTTCATTGGGTAGTGCATTAATGGTTTGATTCAATGCACTTAGCTGATTTTGCCACTGACTGAGCTGCGTTAATGATTCTAACGTTTGTTCCAATTTAGCAATGGCTGCTTGGTTTGTGGTTGGATCGGTTTTTAAACGCTGCAATCGATTTTCCACTTCAGCAGAACTGGGTAGGGTGCTGAGCACCGCTAAACTGAGTGAAGGAACTGCTAATAGTACAATGAACAGTAACCATTGTAGTGTTGAACGAATCACGTATTTGCGGCTCCATTGAAACATTTAATGTTGCTTCTGTAGTTTAGGCAATCCATTTCATTTGGCATGTACGGAATGATGAGTTCATCGGTTTAGGTTTGGTATGCAGCAAAGATTACTCTGTGTAGCGGATGAAAGAATCGATGACTGGTACTATTTAAACAAAACACCCAATTTAACATAATATACATTGTACGCATTTGCGTGTAGGCGTTATCAGGAAGCTTGGAGAACTATTTAGTGCTGCTATGCTGGTTGATACTTTCCTAAAAGTATCAACCAGTGCCTAAAGCCTTTGTCAGTAACCACACAGATAAGTTGCTAAATCGGTATAATCTTTTTACTGACGATTTAGTGCGATACATCAAGATTTTCATGCTAACACCTTACTTTGATGGTTTTGAAAACTATCAACAAAATAACGCTATTATTAGCCAACAAATAACGCAATTAACGCTTAGCGAGATCCCAGATGCGGCATTAGTTTATGAGTTAACAATTGACTACTTAAGTGAGTTAAGCTCAGTTCCCAATAATTGGAAGTCTGCTCGTTCTGAGATTAATCTACTTTTGATATGGTGCTGGCAAGTCGAAAAAATAAGCATTAAAGATTTAACACGGCGACGTTTGCAAGATTTTTTAAATTGGTGTGCGAAACCCAAATCTGAATTAATCGGTCCGGCACCTAGGCCAATGTTTCTTTCAACTAAAGATCCCAATGTGTTGCCAAGCCGTTATCCTAATCCAGCTTGGCGGCCTTTTATTCATCGCCAAGCTAAGCATGGTGCAATTACTGACTATGTGCGTGCACATGCAGCAACAAAGCAGCAACTAGTTGTTTTAAGTGGTTTTTTTACATATTTAAATGATGAAGATTATATGGATCGTAATGCAGCTGGACAAATGCTGCGGCGGTTGAGCAAAAATAGAACTCATTTAAATCTTGATGAAGAAAAAATAAAAGCACTGAATAATATGCAGATCGAAGCTGTATTTCAGATTCTCGATCGTTTAGCTGAAAAATCGCCAGAGGAACATGAGCGAACTCGTTGGTTGATTTACTTGATGTACTCCACCTACCCTCGCATCAGTGAAATATCTGGCCGTATTGGTTATTCACCCAATATGAGCCAGATTCGACGTGATCGTAGTGGAGAAACATGGGGATTTTTTATCCCAATGTCTAAAAATGGCCAAGCAAGAACCATTGCCGTTAGTGATGCATTATTAGGCGCATTAAAGCGTTATCGGGGTTACTTAGGTTTATCACCTTTGCCTTTTGCTAAAGAAAATACCCCGTTGATCCCGCGTCACCGCCCTGCCTCACTAGGACGAGATCAAGGTGAATTAAACAGTACTTTAAGTGCTCAGTCTATTACTGAGATCTGTACATTCGTATTTCAAGAAGCCGCAGCATATTTAGAGTCCATCAATCGTCCACATGATGCAGCAGAACTTCGAGTTATGACACCGCACAGTTGGCGCCACACTGGGATCACGCAAGATCTGGCTAAAGGACGCCCGATGCTGCACGTAATGGCTGATGCCGGCCATCAATCTCCCGATGTAACAGCACGTTATGTTGGTTTAGATCGTATTGAGCGTTACGAATCCGCGAAACATAAAGGTATTAGTTAATAAAAAGCCGCCTCAATATGAGGCGGCTTTTTTCTTAGGGTACTTTATTGATTATTTTAGATTTTATTCCAAGCATCTGCCCAGTATAAGCTGCTTGCAGGTGCATAGGATGGGCTAGCGCACCAGCCAGTGTATGGCCATGGCTTACACTCGTACAGGTTATTATCTGAACCAACAACGATGTCACCCGCATTGTAAGCTTGTCCTGCTTGGTATTGTGGATAATCACCAGGAGCCACTTCATTTTTAACGGTAACAGTAAAGCTCGAGCTCACTTTCAATTCTGCGCCATTGCTTGCATTCGCTTGCAGATTTAACTGATACCGGCCCGCTTCAACAAATGACAACTCTAATGACGCAGCTTTACTGCCATCCACTAAAATTTGAGTATCAGCGATAATCTGGCCATAAGCATCAGTAATGATTGCACTGACATCAAGTTGCTCATTAGTGTTAACTGTAAACTGTACATTTACTGAATCATTTATAAGAACATATTCAGTTTGTAAACCAGTAATGGTCATGGTTGGTTCAAATTCGACTTCCGGTAACAGTGAATCACCGTTTTCATTACCACCGCATTGATCCGCATCGCCAACTTTACGCCATACACCCCATTCACCGGTTGAACCAGGGGCATCACCACGCGTCCACCAACCTGCTTGCCACAAGGCACCGTTGTAAGAAACTTCGTCACCTTGTAAATAAACTTCAGATGCAGACCAACCGTTTGCACACGTAGAACCATCAGTCACTGTGATAACGCGTGAGATCTGTACGGTTTGATTGGCGCTATCAGTAACAGAATATTGCAGAGTATAGCGACCGGCAACACTGGTATTAACAGAGCCGAGCACCAAAATTTTGCTGGTTAAGTTACCGTCTTCAGCATCTTGTGCTGAAACTCCAGCCATAGGATCAAAAGTGCTGCCTAAAGTAACTGTTGCATCAGCGACACCAGAAAATACCGGTTTTTGGCTATACACTTCAACGCTACGCGCTTGTACTGTTTCATTACCGTCGCTGTCAGTAACACGGTAAGTCAAAATGTAAGTGCCAATTTGTTGAACGTTAACATCGCCTTCAACCAGAATAGAGTGCGTCAGATCGCCGTCTTCTTGGTCATTTGCTGCCACACCAGCCATTGCATCAAAAGCACTACCATGGGCAACACGAGCATTACCAATTCCTGTAAAGGTCGGCTTATTGTTACTTTCTACTGGTGGCAAAATGGTTTGGCCATGAATAAATGAGCCGTAATCTTTAATAAATTGCTCATTATATGGCTGACCCGCTGCATTGGTTCCCATATCCCAGTTAATTGACCAAGTCATTACACCACGTAAAGGCTGGCCTTGCTGAGTTAATTGGTTAAATGCGTTGTACAGGTGCTGCGGATTATTCACAAAACCAGTTGCGGCGGCATCATTGCTGCTTGGAATACCAAAAACCAGTTTATCATGCGGAATTTTATGGAAACCACGCGTACCGTTAATCAGTGAATCTGAGATGTAATAGATAAACTCTTGTTTTAGATTATTGTTATTTTGAGCAACCCAGCCCAGATTATCAATCCAGATCCCATCACCACCTTGATTATAGAATTGTGGGTTAATCCAATCATAGTAGCCTTCTAAGTTTTCAATATATGGCACATACTTACCACCACTGGTTAAGTATGGAAATTCAGGTGCCATTGTAATCAAGAAGTTCTTACCTTGAGTACGGTAGTGATCTTTTACAATACGCAATGCTGCAGGGATAACGGTTTGGTTATCTGAAGCCGTTACAGCTGCTTGTTCTAAATCAATATCAAGGCCATCGAAACCATAACGATCCGTCAAACGAATAATTTCATCAGCTAAAGCAAACTCATCACCGTTTTTCAATTCAATGTGGGCATCAGCACCACCTAGTGAGATTAAAACAGCACGACCTTGTTGGTTCAGACGAGCAATTTGTGCAATAAATTCAGCTTCTGATAAGCCAATATTCGGATCTAAATAGAATGTTGGGATCCGGCCATCTGCCAGATTAAACACTTTCATGAATGAAACGTTAACAACATTATACATTGGGTTAACGGCGTCTAATGTTACGCATGGGGCATTACCACCCTGATAACCTGCGCCATCACACCAGTTATGCCAATAACCAACAACAACACCACCTGCTGGGTTTGTCATTGCTAAAGCAGAACCAGATAAAGTAGATAGACCAAGTGCGATGGCCAATTTTAATGCATTGCGTTTCATTGTAACTTTTCCTAAAAAAACAGCGACACAGGCTGTGGATGCGAGCTTTATGCCTCAGAAAAAATTACATGCAAATTTACAATGATAAAAGTGCGATTTCGATCACAAAACTTAATATCATTCGATCGAATGCTGACCGCTTTGTTTAAAAAGGCAGCTTTAAAAACACTGGTTATTTTAAACTATTGCTGATCGCTATGTTTCTTAGTCATTTTTAGATTAAAAAACGCACCATTTGTACGCTTTTTGAGCTGCTTCATTTTCGGAAAAATGGGCTTTATTCCTCTTAATTTGTTCAATTTCTAACACTAATGTCGCTAGAGAGATCCCTGCCAAGTTATTGACGCTCTCTGCCTCCGATAAAGAATAAATATCGTAGTTAGTTGCATCATTTTTACGTAAGCCATAGCCCAACCCAGCCAATTGCTCCGCTAATAAATTAAAGGTTAATGACATAGTGATACTCCAGATTCATATCCTTTGTAATTTAACAATTCGAAACACGCCTGTATCCATGTGATAGCTAGATTATAGGCAAATATCCGCACCATTGATTGCGGATGCCAGAAGGTGAAGGTCTATCACATAGACACATTCTGGCATTTCCTTCTAGTAAACAGAGTCACCATTTCCTCTAACCTCTATGAATGACTATTCAATATAAATAATGAAATAAACATATTGGTCAATATGTAGTGATAAACAGTTAGGATCATTATTTTTATCAAAACATTGTGTGCTTATGTGATAAACGAGCAATGATTGCGGTTTTTAGATATGGTATAGTGAAAAACCACAAAATCAAAACTATCACATGTAACAGATGCGCCCACTAGACCCATACTTTGTTTCTTTTTTAACCTCCCGTTCTCCCTCTTTCATGCAACGCTATTTTCAGCAAGAAGATCCCGTAAGTTGGTGCGAATGGATAACTAAGCAAAAGATGCCATCATGGATAAATCGATTTGAGCAATTGGATCTTTCATTGCACCAAGAAATTCAAACGGTAGTAAGCGAAGCATTTGGTGAATCAAATTTACCTATCTTACGTCGACGCTATAACACTTACTTGCATCGACAACGACAACAAACCCGAGCAATCGACATTAGTGAACAAGCTCATCAAGCACTAAAACAAGTGATGATTGATTACCAATTAGACAGTTATTCTGAAGTAATTCTCTGGCTTAGCCGCGAACTCTGCTCTGACTTAGTGACTCAAAATCCAAATTAGTCTTTTTTTTGACGCTTTTATTAGATCAACTAATGGTCGTTAGTTGATCTAATATTCAGTGCAAGATATTATTATCTATCTACTTGTTATTATTAATATTTTGCTTTGTTTGAGCTCATTCTTCCTGTTTTAAACAAAACCCCTGTACAATTTAGTGGTTCGGTAACCGAAGACGATCTTTCGTTGCTATCTCATTTTCAACGAGCCAAATTTGCAGAAAAAACTTGGCAAGCACGTCGCTCAGATTTGCATCAATATCATCAATGGTGTCAGTACCAAAAAGTAAGCCCTACTTCACCGACGCCAGCAGACGTTTGCCTTTGGCTAACCCACATGGCCAGCGATAATAAACCCAATCGTTTACGGTCAAGTGCATTAGGTAGCGAGATTTACTTTGGATCTCGACTAACCATTCGTACGATTCGTCGTCGTCTTTCAACTTTAAAATGGTTTTTGAGCCAATCACAAAATCCAAATCCAGCCAATGATCCCTTAGTGCTCGCTCAATTAAGTGGCATTAGTCGTTTATTGGCTTCAAAACCCAAACGGGCTTCTGGTCTAAGCGCCCAACTTTTACCCCAAGCACTCGCCTTTATTGAGGGTGAAAATTTTGTTGAACTACGAGATAAATTGATTTTATCGTTAGGTTTTGCCGGTGCGCTTCGTGTTAGTGATTTAGCCTCACTGCAAATCGAACATATCCAACTCTACCCATCAGGCGCTGTACTTGGTTTTGAGCAACGAAAGCGACGTAGTGATTTTAGCCAAATACAAATTCTTATTGGGCAAGAGCCTTCCACCTGTCCCATTGTACTGTTAAGAGATTACTTAAAGCGGCTAAACAGATTTAATGGCCCTCTGTTTTGCCGTGCGAATCGTAATGGTAAACCTCTCAATAAAGCACTTCACCCAAGCTCCATTGCTCGGATCATCCATAAGCATGGCAGCAAGGTGGCAACACCATTTATGACCATTTCAGGTCACTCTTTACGACGCGGATTTATTGATTCGGCTTTAGCCAAAGGGGCGCCCATTAGTGAGGTAATGAAAATTAGTGGCCATAAAGATCCAAAAACCTTAATGCTGTACTTGGATGAATGCGGGCTGTTTGAAAATCATGCAGCTCAAGGTCTTTATTGATTAGAAATAAAGCGAATATGTCCAATTAATATCACTTACACAAAACACTGTGTGAATAGACAGTGTTTTGTGCTGTGGTTTAGAATCAATGGTGAAGGCGATTCCCATGGTACAATCAATGCTCTTTACCATTATTGGAGATCGCCTCTTTGCAGCCATTGCGTTTAACCGCACAGCAATTATTTCCAGCTCACCCAGTAAAATTGAGCCATGAGATCATCATCCAATCTCCATGGCTATTGGGCCAGCAACGCTGTATCAATGCTTGGAAACTCTTTACTCAATGCTCTGAACAGCATCTTTATCTTTCAAATTTTTCAGGCTTCGATGCTGAAAAATTACTGCAAGCTTTAGCCGAGCATTACCCTTTTCCTACGCCGTCGAACCATGCCAACACCGAAGGTAATGTTGATCTAAATTCATCAGATAAGCCCATCTCAGCCGTTACTTTTATTAGCCAGCCCTTATCAAAAAAATCGTTAATCGGCAGTATTGATAAAAATGGCCACTATCAGCCAGGGCTACTCAGTAAAAGCCAAATATTGGTTTTACCTGCTGAGGGTTTTGCCGATAAGGCAAGTCGATGGGACGTAGTGAAAGCAGCGTTAAAACGAGGATTTATTACCACACAAGATGGTAATACAACGGTGCCAGTAACTTGCAAAATAGTGATTGTTGGTGATGCGCTAACGTACGATGCGTTGCATGAATATGATCCTGAATTTTCCGACCACATCAATTTATTCGCTGAAATTCAACATGAGCTGTTTATTGATGATCCAGAAGCAGATCTGCAGCAATGGGCACAGGCTGCTGAGCAAATTAGTTTAGATTACCGTGCATTGCCATTAACAGTTTGTGGCCTAACACAGTTGGCTCGCTATGCCAGCCGGCTATGTGAACACCAACAACGTTTATCTTTATCTTGGCATCGGCTTGGGCAACTATTGGCTCAAACAAATCGAATAAATGGCTCCTCCAACTCTGCCATTTACGGCCATGATATTGAATACGCCTTAAACCAGTTACGTTGGCGCCATAACAGCATTGAAATACAAGCTCAGAGAAATATTGAAGAGGCGTTAGTTCGCGTTGACACTCAAGGAGAGCGTATTGGCCAGATCAATGGTTTAACCGTTGTTGATTACTTAGGGCACAGTTATGGTGAACCGGCAAGGATCACGGTATCAGTGCACTATGGTGATGGAGAAGTTGCTGATATTGAAAGAAAATCTGAGCTGGGTGGCAACATTCACGCAAAAGGCATGATGATCTTATCTGCGTGTTTATACCGTATTTTTGGTCAGGATGAAGCGCTTCATTTAAGCGCAAGTATAGTGTTCGAACAATCCTACCAAACTATTGATGGCGATAGCGCATCTTTGGCTGAGTATTGTTGTTTGATCTCCAGTATTGCGGAAGTGCCAATCAAACAATCATTTGGGTTAACCGGAGCGGTTGATCAATTTGGTAATGTTCAAGCCATCGGTGGCATTAATGAGAAAATCGAAGGCTTTTTCCACCTTTGCCAATCTCGCGGCCTGACTGGGGAACAAGGGGTGATTATCCCGAAAGCCAATTTATGCCAATTGAACTTAAGTCAATCGGTGATTGATGCTGTAGAAAAAGATTTATTCCAAATTTATCAAGTAGATAATGTTGAAGAGGCGTTATCGTTAATCACCGGAGAAGAAGTAGGCATAGCAGATAAGGACCAACTTTTTGCTGATAATACTGTCTATGGCAAAGTACAGATCCGATTAGAGCGGATGGCGGGTGATTTAGACGAGCCTTTACCGTGGTTTACTCGTTTATTAGGAAAACTACTAGGACGCAGCTGATCCGATTTCTTTGCGTACACATGTACGATATTCTGGATACATACTAAATAAGGAGTTTTAAAATCATGGCATTAGCACAAAAAAGTTCAAACGAGTGTGTTCAATTTTCCCGTGAAGAATTGGAGCTAAGTGGCCATGGTGCACTCTTTAGCTCCGCCTCCCCTCGCCTGCCAACCGGCAATATGTTGATGGTTGACCGGATCACTTACCTCAGTGCTACTGGTGGTAAATTTGGTAAAGGCGAATTGGTTGCGGAGTTAGATATTAATCCAGAACTCTGGTTTTTTGGCTGCCACTTTGATGGTGATCCGGTGATGCCGGGTTGCTTAGGGCTTGATGCTATGTGGCAGTTACTTGGTTTTTTCCTCGCGTGGCAAGGCGCGGAAGGTAAAGGTCGTGCACTGGGCGTAGGGGAAGTAAAATTTACTGGCCAAGTATTACCTACCGCAAAACGTGTAACCTATCGTCTGGATTTTAAACGTGTGATTAACCGTAAATTGATTATGGCAATGGCGGATGCGGTTCTAGAGGTCGACGGCCGTGAAATTTATCGAGCCGAAGACCTAAAAGTGGGTGTTTTTAAAGATACTTCAAACTTCTAACTGGGTTTCTATTGCAACAATTTTTCAATATCGGCGGCAATGTCCGCCGGTTTTGTTGTAGGTGCATAACGTTTGATGGGTTTGCCCGTCGCATCAATTAAAAACTTGGTAAAGTTCCATTTTATTGCTGCCCCAAACAAGCCTCCCTGTTGCTGTTTTAACCACGTAAATAATGGGTCAGCATTGCTTCCATTTACATCCACTTTTTGGAACAGTGGAAAGCTTATTTGAAACTGCAGATCACAAAAGTTCTTTATCTCTTCATTCGAGCCAGATTCTTGTTGACCAAATTGGTTACAAGGGAAAGCTAATACTGTAAACCCTCGGGATAAAAAACGATCTTGTAATTCTTGTAGCCCCTGATATTGAGGGGTTAAGCCACAGGCACTGGCAGTGTTAACAATAAGTATTACTTTACCTTGCCACTGTTTCAAAGAAATAATGTCACCATTATTTAATGTATTTGAAAATTGATAGATCAAATCGGGCATCCTAACCTCTTAACCATTCATATGTTAAGAATATAACGCTGAGAATCTATTCATAGATCATCGTGGCATAAAAAAGCCCTCGCATGAGGGCTTGGTGGAGTTATTTGTTAAATAGACCGGTTATTTTGCCGTCAATCGCTTCTCGCCAGCCACCGAGCCACTGCATTTTTACATCCAGTGTTTGGTATGGGCAGAACTCTTTTGAGCGCCCCGTTAAGCCCGCCTGAAATCCGCGTGCATAAGCCCGTTCCATTTTATCCCGTTTCTGTCGCTTCATTGGTTTCCACCTTCGTGCTTCAGTGATAAGAGATCAAACTGCAATCCACCTTGGTCAAAGGTTAACACTTCCATGCTTTACACCTGACCAAAATTGCTGATTGTAACTAAGCCAAAAGGCTTACTCATTATCAATACGCCTATTTGTAATTTAGATCAAGTATGCCTTGGTTACTCCCACTCGTACATTGCAGAGCAAAATCGAGCCACTTAATTCATTTTTATAAAAAAATAGGAGCCATATGGCTCCTACTCTCTTCCAGAAAAATAATTTCTAGATTAGTTCTTACGGCGCCGCCACCATAACAGTGGCAAACTCAGCAAGCACCACAATGGATTAATGGCCGCGCCTTGACGCACAACTGGCTCAGAAGCTAGCCCTGTTGTTACGGGTGCCGCACAAATATCGGCGACATCAGTTGGCTTCAATAGAACAGAGCGAGGCACTTGATCGGTTGCGTAACCGCCGTTTGCGGTTTGTTCCACTACTGGCTTTCCATTGTCACCAACCACAATCACATCGCGTGTGCCTTGGTAAGTCCCATCTTCATCGTATACTAATTCGGTTTCGACAAGCACTTTCGGTAAAGTGACTAAGGCCGTTGCAGCAATGTAACCTTCATCATTAATTTCATTAATATCAACAATTTCAATGCTGGTTTCATAGCTAATTACTTCAGAAAAGTTATCTGAATCGGTAATAACCGCTTTACTGTAAGTACCATCCGCGCTTTCTATTAATGCTCGTGAATTACAGGTTAATAATTCATTAATATTAGAAAACTCGTCATTAGTGATATCGTAAATAAAGCCATGGGTTGAACGAGGTAGCTGCCGTTCTAAGTCAACCTCGATGTACCCAACAACTTGATCATTATCATTTATCGAACGCGCGCGCGATGATAAATCAGAGCGACTACTGTAAAGATCTAATGGCTCAATAAAGGTTAATTCACTACCCGCTTCCAACTTGTCTGGTACCAATACATAACCAAATTTATTACGCTCATAGCCATTAATGTATTGCTTAACGGTACCAATGGCGTAATTATTGTTGTTGATCTCTTCTAATATGGATTCACTGATCGCGTCACTGTTACTTACGGTTGGCCCAACAAAGATGATGTCGTCTGCTGGTGTCCATAAAGTTGCCCATAAGCTCGAATCAATGAGGTTTGGCTCATCCTCTAACCCCGCAGAGCTGCGATAAGCTCGACCAACCACATAACCGGCTTCATTGATCCCAAGACCCTGACTAATATAATTGTTGGTATCATCTTCCGCTGGTGTAAAACCTTGTGGCAGCTCTTCTGCCAAGCTGACTTCACCATTGGATAAGGTCCAACGCATAGCGCGATTTTGGTACCCGACTAAGCCATTATTTTTTAAATTTTGCACGCAGGCTTCGATGGGACGCGCGCCATCATCCCCCGGCGAGTCATAACAACCTTGTAAGTAATCTTTGGTTGTTTCGGTAAAATCTACGCTGGCGTATCCCGTGGCATACGTGAAGGTTTTGTCAATATCTGCTGCGAGTGAAAAGCCTCCAACGTTAAACGTTGCGTCCGTCACTTCCATGTCGTCATCATCCACCGGGGTAAACGACAAACTCGCTTCTGGCGGCGTTACTAATGTGGGGTTACCATCAATTTCGATGAATGCTCGCGCTTCATATTCACGGTAATAGTAGAAGCGAGTTTCATCTGAAATGCCATCCTCATCACTATCAACTTCTGCGTCATAATCAGGATTATCAACGCATTCTTGCTCAGCTGAAGTAGTG